>CALBRY010000138.1 GCA_937927665.1 uncultured Chloroflexota bacterium | reverse complement strand
CAATGATCGGCGCGACCACGCCCGCACGGTTAGGACGCTACATCACCGACAGCGAGTGGGAGGACGGGCTGATGGCGCGTTTCCTCTGCCTGACCCCGACCGAGCGCGAGATCAAGTGTGTGCTGAACGGACACAACCTCGATACACACGAGTTTCCAGCCGACCTGAAAACACGGCTGTTGCGCGTGTACAACGCCTTCCCGATGCCGCCAGACGAATTCGCGCTCCACGATCTGGACGAGCCGGTCAAGCATCCCGCCATCAGCGCGACGATGGAACCGTCGGTCTTTGACCTGTTCAACGCCTACTACGCCGCGCTGCATGACATGACCGATCCGCGCCGCAACCTCGATGACCGTCTGCGCGGCAACTACGGACGCTTCTCGACGATGGCGCTCAAGCTGGCGCTGATCCTGGCGATTATGGATTGGACGGACGAGGGGATGCAAAATGCGCCGCGCATCACGACAGCGCATTGGGCACGGGGACAGATACTCGCTGAAGCGTACCGCGCATCGGTCCATCGCCTGCTTGACGAACTGAGCATCGGTGTGGATGTTAAGAACGAGAAGAAGGTGCTGGACTTTATCGCGCGGCATGGGGAACGTCCACCGTCAGCACGGGACATTCTGCGTGGTGCGGGAGTGAAGTCACGCAAAGAGATCGATGCGACCTTGGCGGCATTGGTCGAGGATGGCGTGATCGAGGTGATCGAACGCAAAGGTACAGGGGCGGGGCGTCCTTCAAAAGGCTATCGACCGACACCGATCATTTCGTCATAGCGGCTTTGTCATAATTCCCCGCCTCAAAACGGGAATTATGACATGGATTTCGAGAGCGTATGCCGAAACTCAGCCGTTAGCCTGAGGGGAAAACCGCTCAGCGCAGCAATTTCGACACCGCGATGACGAAATGACGAAATGACAGAATGCCGAATTATGGCATTTCGTCACAGCACTGACGAAATTAGTTTTGGGGAGGTCAGCAGCATGATTGATGTCGAAAAGCTCAAAGCACAGATCGACCTGCGCCAGCTCGTCGAGCGCGACCTCGGCAAGCCGCGCTTTCGAGGGCGTGATTATGCCGCCTTCAAGTGTCCGCTGCACAGCGAACACAAAGGCTATTCGCTCGTTGTCTACGCTCACCGCTGGCAGTGTTTTGGCAAGTGTCACGCAGGCGGCGACGCGATCGCGTGGGTGCAGCACTACCACCAGTTCACCTTTCATGAGGCGTGCGAACGACTGGCAAACGGTGATCTGCCGCAGATTGAAAACGTGACGGCTGCGCGCCGTGTGCCCGAACCGATCGCGCAACCTCCGGATGCGGCATGGCAGGCAAAGGCGCGGCGCATCATCGAGAAAGCACAAGATCGGTTGTGGTCACCGGAAGGGCAGCGCGCGTGGGGTTATCTGATCTGGGAGCGCGGCTTGAGCGAAAAAATCATTCGACTTGCCCAACTGGGGTACGTCCCCGGCGCGCCGACGGCGTGGCGTGAGATCGACGGCTTGAACGTGCCGTGCGGCATCGTCATCCCCTGGATCGTTGACGATGCGGTCTGGGGCATCAAAGTGCGCCGGGCGGCGGGTGAGCAGCGGTATCAGCAGGTGAGCGGCGGCAGCATTCGCGGTTGCCTGTATCTGGCGGATCGCATCCTTCCACGAACGCCGCTCATCATCACCGAAGGCGAGTTCGACGCGCTGATCGCCTGGCAGGTCGGCTGGGATTTTGCGCGGGCGGCGGCGATTGGCAGCGCCAGCCATGCCCGCATCGACCGCCGTTGGTACGGGACGCTGCTAGGCGTACCGCGCGTGATCGCCTGTATGGATGCCGATGCAGCCGGTGAAGGAGCGGCGGCACAGATGGCGGCGATTTCCGGGGCGGTGAAGTGCGTGCAAGTGCCAAGCGGCAAAGACCTGAACGAATTCTACCAGCAGGCAGGCGAAAACGCGGTGAAGGAATGGCTTCAAACCATCGTCAATCAGGGAGTGCAATCATGACGTATCAGATCGTGACCGCAGGGCGCAAGGATGTAGACGACTTTTTCAAGCTGAGCGATGTGTTCACAGCGGAGCGGCTCAATCATACGCCGCTGCTCGTGTTCACAACGACCGAGGATGCAGTACAGGTACGGCTGCTCGATCATGCCCAAGCGCTGCTGTCGTTCCCGGATGATACGCCGGTGATGGGGCAGTGGCGGGGAGCGATGCGCAGCGACTTTTTTCAGTTCACGGTCGGGCAGTACCGTGCCTATGCGGAGGCGGCACTTGCGCCGCTGAAAAGCGCCACCCAGGTGGTCAAAGTCGTCGGAGCGCAGGGCGGGGTCAAGCGGCTCAGCTTCGAGTACGTCGATGAACGCGGTGTGCGCGTCTCGAAAAGTGTCATCGGGAAAGCGGAGATTGAACGGCTCATCCTGTTCTTCTATGCCGAAGGCATTCCTGTTGCGGTCGAGTTGAATCGGTAATTCAGCTGCGCGGCTGCCAGAACATCGAAGTCCCTGAGTGAGGGACTTCGATTCATCCTATGTTTCGCCACCCTTTTTCTCCTTGGGAGCGGCGAGGCGTTTTTTTCGGCGTTTTCCAGCTTCTTGATGCTCTAAGCCGTCGGCAGGTCTTCGGGCATCGTGCCGCCGAGTTCGGCAATCGCGCGGCGCACAACCACACCCGCCTCATAATGCACCGCATTGGCAGCATCTCTACCCTGCACCTGGTCACGCCGCAGTTTCTCTTCTGCCTGTGTGCTGCGGAACAGGTTGGCTGCCAGTTCGGTCGTCCCCATGTGATCGAGGATGTGCTGACTCTTTTTGAGCTTCTTCCGCTTGTGGATGGCTTCAGCGGTCAAGCCAGCATACAAACCGCGATAGCCATGATTTTGAAAGACGGCAAAGTCGATGCCCGTGATCACGCTTGCATTTTTCGCGGCGGACGCGAGATCGGTGTTCTGCACTTTGATGCGCTGACGCAAGAGCAACCGCCGCTGATCTTCGGTTAGTTCTGCCATCGCTGCCGCGTCAGAGACTT
This sequence comes from uncultured Chloroflexota bacterium, assembly GCA_937927665.1. GTDB lineage: Bacteria > Chloroflexota > Anaerolineae > Aggregatilineales > Phototrophicaceae > Flexifilum. The sequence continues at coordinate 9,948 of CALBRY010000138.1, read as the reverse complement.
CTTGGCGGCGGGTTTGAACGGCGAAGTAGGTTTGACCGAGCGCGACGACTTCTTTGGCGGGATCGGCATTCTGGACAATGAGATAGCAGGCGTAACGTGAGAGGTGCATGTCCTCGACCTCGCGTTTCGCGTCCGAACCAATGGTGACCATTTTGATGGCTCCGACGAAATGGTCGGTCGGATCATGACCGCTGTTTTCGCACGCGAGCTGTGCCTTAAGCAATACGCTCTTAAAGTTACGCCAGTTCGTATACTCGAGAACGAACATCAGGTCGCGTGCAGACCAAAATTCAAGATCATCCGCATCCGTTTGTCGGATGCGTTCAAAAGGGGTCTGTGACGGTTCTAATGTTGGTGAGGGGATTGAATCAGACAAAACACAACCTCCGAATACCAATTTCTAGTCTGTTTCAGGCATTATATCGCTTTTCCCCATCTCGTAAGATTTCGGCTACGTTGATAATTTAACCTCCAGTGCATCGATAAGGCGTTTCGAGACAACGTGCTCCATTTGTTCAGCTTCAAGATGGGCTTCATCCGGTGTGAAGCCCAGATCGCGCACGAGGAATTGTTCAATCCACTCATGACGACGGACTATTTCCTGGGCGGCGCGTTCCCCGGCTTCAGTAAGCCTGACCCCATGATGCTTGCGATAGTCTAGTAAACCGTCGGTACTCAAGCGTGCTGCCATATCAGTCACCGAGGGTGCTGAAATAGACAGCCCCTTGGCTAACCGATTGGTTGAGACTCGTTCGGATTGACTTTGGAGTGTATAGACGGTTTTCAGGAAATCCTGCACCGCTCTCGTGTCAAGCGATTTTGTCCGAGGCATACCCCCTCCGTTGTTAACGTGTTTCCGAATTCGCTTGTGCGTTGAAATCGATCTCCAACCGCACATCGTCGGAAATTCCAGCCACGCCAGCAGCTTCAGGGATACTCATGCCAAAATCGCGGTACTGCACGACGGTTCGCGCCGTTCCCGTGATCTGGCTGTCGCTGACCGGAGTGACAGTCGCATCAAATGTGACATCCCGGCTTACCCCATGCAAGTTCAAGCTGCCCACGATCTGAAAGTCAAATGGCTCGCCCACGGTCACGGTTTGGGGCAGTGTGTTCAACATAATCGGCGTGAACGTCGCAAATTCGTATTCGGGACGGTCTGCCTGCAAAATCTGACCGCGCAGCGCCCGATTGCGAAACTCGTTGTCTGTTTCCAATGTGCGGACGTTGATACGAATGACCCCAAGTACCGAGTTCGCTGGGTTTTCGAGGTCGATCAGTATTTCCCCCGCCACCTCGTTGGTAGTACCGACCACCGTCTTTGGCTCACCCAATAGTATTTCGTCGATGATGAAGCGTGCCTCAGACCCGTCCGCATCAATGCGGAACAGACCGCGCGTATCGCCAGGTTGAAGTTCGAGCGAAGGTGCGGTAATCGTGGCACTTGCCTCACCATTCCCACCAGAGAACCAGATATATGCCGCGCCTGCCGCGATAAGCGCAATGACGATCACGACTACGATCAACGCGAGGCGCACCGTGCCGGAGCTTTTCGGTGCATTGGAAATCGTTTTATCAGGACGCATTGCTACGTCCGTTTCAATTTGTTCAACTTGCTGCATGACATACGTTCCTTAGCCTACTTAGAACTTCACGAAAAAGGCGGTAAAGTACATCAGCGCAATGCCGACGACCACACCACCGAGATTGACCCAATTGATAACCGGCAGCCCGAGTTTCGCGCTGTCACGAGCGACCAGCTTGCTCACTTCCCACACAACCTGCAATATCGCGCCCACGCCGATGGCGAGGAAGATCGTCGCCAGGACAGGATCGAACGCGAAACCGCCGATCCAAGTCCCAAGAATGGCGGGACCGCCCGAAATCAGGGCAAGCAGCAAGAAATGGCGCAAACCGGGATTTTTGCGGACGACCGGCGAGACGATTCCAATTCCTTCTGTAATGTTGTGCAGCGTGAAGCCCAAAATCAGGAATGTGCCGAGCGCCGCCTCACCGAGCGCAAAGGCTGCGCCAATCGCCAGCCCTTCGCCTAAATTGTGGAGTCCAATGCCCATCGCAATTCGGTACGAGATGCCAAGTGGTGGCGTTTCCTGTCCTTTTCGGACGCTGCCGACCGCGAGTAGCACGCCAAGCGCCAGCAGCGCAATAAAGATCACCAGCGGCACGCCCTGCCAGAAGGCAGGCAGTTCAAGCGCGAATTCGTTCGCGTCCAACCACGTTCCGATTGCTAGGTAGACGAGAAGCCCGACGGTCAGCGCGAGGATGAACATCATTGCCCGTGCGCCGATGCGCCGCAAAAATGGATACCAGAGCATTCCCAGCGCGATGGGAACAATCCCCACATACAACCCAACCAACCCAAACTGAGTGAAGAGGTTGAAGGACGGTGCGGGGGTTTCGACAGCAGCCCCAATCACACCCTCGAAAGTTGTACCAATGGAAGTTAGCAGGACCACGCGGTGCGGTTCCGCTTCGACCCACGGATAGGGAATGGTAAAAGTTGCACGCCCTAAGCGTGAGAGGGTGTTTGAAGGATCAGCCGTGAAATAGTAGTAAGCATCGTCAATCTGCACCTGCGGAATGGTAACGTCCTGCGGTCCATCGTTGATAACGTCTACTTGAATCACACCGGGCTGAGGGAGTGTGATACGGGTAATGCTAACGTGTTCAACAGGTGGGCCTGCCAGCTCGGTTAAGCCACCGCCAGTTGCCACGATATAGGCTAATACCACGCCTAGCAGGATGAAGGGAATGAGTGCCAGCAGCCAGACTGTGCCTGAAAGTCGAGCTGGATTCTGTGCCGGAGTTGTTTGGGTCGTCATGTTAGTTTCCCTCCGCCTGGCTCGATGTGGCACCGTTCATCGATTTGAAGTCCCACTCCTCATCCAAGCCGACTTCTGCCAGCGCTGCCGGATAATCCGCTTCGCTGACGGCATTGAAAAAGCCCATCCAGCCGAGTTCCGCGAACTCGCTGATATGCGCGTGAAACATGTAGCGTCCCGGGTAACGCGGGCGAAATTCGAGGATGCCGCGTTGCCCTTGTGCCTGCATGACGGTATCGACCGTCCTCAGCGTCGGTTCCAGCGTCGTGCCCGTATCATAGTAATTGAAGAAGTGCGCGTGCAGATGGAAAGAGTTAATCAGGTCGAACTCGACGATGTTGATCAGGTAAATGCGGATGAGTTCGCCCACTTTAACCGGAATCGGTCGGCGCATGAATTCATGCCCCACCGTGTTGACCGCATACACTTCATTGCCGCCATCGAAATTGGTGTCGAAAGCGTTCATGATCATCATGAACTCGCGCGCCGGCGGGCGACCTGCCAGCGGATCAATGACGAACGCGCCGTACATTCCTTTGTGGATGTGCCGTTTGAGCGGCGCAGCGTGGCAGTGGTACAGGTGGCAGCCGAATGGGTCAGCATCGAACTCGTAGGTAAACTGCTCACCGGGGTTGATCGAACCGCGATACTCGCCTTCTACGCCGTCCATTTCCGCACGATGAAAGCCATGAAAGTGCATCGTATGAGGATGGGTGCCGAAGTTGGCAAAATTGATCCGTAAATGGTCATTCTCGTTACAGCGGATGCTGGGACCCGGCACGCGCCCATTGTATGCCCATGCAGGGAAGAAGATGCCCGGCGCGATTTCGATTTCAACATCCCCGGCTGAAACCGTGTACTCACGGATCGGGCGACCGTCTTCCGTCGTCTCCTCAGTCAGTGTGCCGTAGTCCCAATCAACCAGCATTTGCATCGGGTCAAAACCGTTGCGCTCGTGATCGACCGCGCCGACCAGCATTTCGCGCATTCCGGCGTGGCTCATCCCTGGCATTGCCGTTGCATCTGCCGTTTCAGCCATACCGTCCATCGTGTGGGTTGGCGTAGGAGTAGGGGTATCACCTTGTGCCTGTGCAGCGCGGGAAAGCAGGGCGGCGCTCACAAGACTGATTCCACCGCCTATTCCTGCCCCGATGGCTTGGCGTCTTGAAATTTTGATCTGGCGCGAATCATCCATATTGGGTGTCTTTCGATTTAAGATTTTGACTAAGGATTGTATCCATTTTAGGCTAGTCTAAAAATATTGTCAACATTTTGCTAAATTTTCTCAGGGCGTTGTTTGACAGGTCACTGCTCCTCGACTAAAATAGCAATATATGCTCATGTATGAAGGGTATTGCGGTGACTACACCTTACACACGCACCATGTGCGATGCTGATGACAGCGATGCAAGTATCATCAGCGAACTCGAAGCCCACTTGATTCAAACCCCGACCGCGAATCGATTAGCAGAGTTGTTCAAAGCGCTGAGTGATCCGACGCGGCTGCGCATTATTTCGCTGCTGCTCGATCATGAGGTGTGTGTTCATTCCCTGGAAACGACGTTAGGGATGACGCAATCGGCGATTTCGCATCAACTTCGGTTTTTGCGCCAGTTGAATCTCGTCCGTTATCGCAAGGAAGGGCGGCACGTTTTCTACGCGCTGGACGATGACCACGTGCGCGCAATTGTCGCGCAGGGACTATTGCATGTAGAACACGGATAGGGGTTGTCACCCCTGTCTTTTTTGCTACAATACATGAATAAGTGTTCATTTATTGATACAACGTCGCAATTGAGAGACGTGAATAAGGATGTGCAGCTTGGCGCATGAAGTACAAATCAATCTTGATCTGTTACTGCCCGGTATTGAGAGTGCCGACGAATGCGTCGCCCTCTTAAACGGGCATTTAGCGAAACAAAAGGGCATCGAACAGGCACATATCGTTCAGGAAAATGGACAGGCGAAACTATGTGTGCATTTCGATCCGAATCTCGCCTCCCTAGCGGTTGTCCAACGATTGGCGCAAGAAGCAAGCGCTGACATAACGTCCAAATATCGTCATGAACAGATTGTATTTGCAGGTCTCAATACCGCCGACGGGGGAGTGAGTCTTGAACGGGTGCTGCGCGAATTGCACGGCATGATCCATGCCAGCGTGAACTATGCCGCTGGCTTGATCTTTGTTGCCTATGATACGACGGCGATCCAACGCGACACGATTGACCGTGCCATTCGGCAGATGGGTGCGAGAATAATCCCCGCGCCCGCTGCTGCCTCCAGTACTCCCGCCTCTCCTGCCACAACGCCCGCAGCCCATGATAAAGCGGATGCCGACGGACATGATCATGATCACGGCAGTGCGCCTCGTTTCCTGCCCCACGCGGTGCAGGAACGCTGGACACTGATTTTGGTCGGTCTCGCAGCGATCTTCTTTCTCTTGGGGTGGCTGGGTGAGCGCTTGCTCGGCTTCTCGGAAGCAACCGCGGCGATCTTTTACGTGCTGGCTTATATCGCGGGTGGATACGATGTCGCCACGCACGCGATCCCGGCACTGTTCAAAGGCAAGCTCGACACGGATATCCTGATGCTTGCCGCAGCGGGTGGGGCAGCGCTGCTCGGTGAATTGAGCGAGGGTGCATTCCTACTGCTGCTGTTTTCGATTGGACATGCTGGCGAACATTATGCACTCGACCGCGCCCGGAACGCGATTGGTGCGTTGGGCGCACTGATGCCAAAAACTGCGCAGCTCAAACGCGGCGACCAGATTGTAGAAACGCCCGTCGAGCAGCTTCAGGTTGGAGATGTCGTGATTACACGTCCCGGCGACCGTATTGCAGTCGATGGGGAGGTCGTGTCGGGCAGCAGCGCTGTTGACCAGAGTCCGATCACGGGTGAAAGCGTCCCCGTGAATAAAACGCAGGGCGACGAGGTCTTCGCTGGCACAGTCAATCAAGACAATGCGCTCGATATTCGCGTCACGCGGGTAGCAGCAGACAATACCTTGACTCGCGTCATGACCCTCGTTGCAGAGGCGCAAAGCCAGAAAAGCCCGACGCAGCAGTTTGCGGATCGGTTCACCAGTCGTTTAGTCCCTGCCGTTTTCGTCGCCACCGCCCTCATCATCATTGTGCCGACGCTTTTCAACTGGCTGACTCTCGAACAGAGCTTTTATCGTGGGATGCTGCTCCTCGTCGCGGCATCGCCGTGCGCGCTTGCGCTTGGCACGCCAGCGGCGGTGCTAGCAGGCATCGCGCAGGCAGCGCGCAACGGTGTATTGATTAAGGGGGGCGTCCACTTGGAAAATCTTGGTCAGTTGAAAGCGATTGCCTTCGACAAAACAGGAACGATCACCAGTGGGATTTTCGGTGTGACGGATGTTATCCCACTGAACGGCGCTTCCGCCGACGATCTGCTGCGGGTCGCAGGCGCGGTTGAACAGCAGTCCAACCACCCGCTGGCACAAGCAGTCGTGCGGGCTGCTTTGGAGAAGAAACTCACTCTGCCTCAGGCGGCGGGACTGGAAAATGTTCCCGGAAAAGGGGTGGTGAGTGCCGTCGATGGTGAACCCATACGGATCGGCTCTTTGAAACTCTTTGCGGACGCGCAGGGTCTTACGCCAGACGATGCCTTGATCCGTCAGGTGGATGAATTAGAGAAAACCGGACGCTCGACGATGGTGGTGAGCAAAGGCAGTCAATTTCTCGGCATTCTCGGCTTAGCAGATACAGCACGCCCGAACGTGCCGCAGATCATGAGCAACCTCCGTGATTTGGGCATCGAACACCTCGTTATGCTGACGGGCGATAACGACGATGTGGCGCACAATATCGCCGCGCAGGTCGGCTTGACTGAAGTGCAGGCGGAACTTCTGCCGGAGGACAAGCTCAGAATCGTCAAGGAGTTGGAAGGCAAGTACAACGCGATTGCGATGATCGGCGACGGTGTGAACGACGCACCAGCGCTGGCAACCGCCACCGTCGGCATCGCGATGGGCGGCGCGGGAACGGCGGTCGCGCTGGAAACTGCCGATGTCGCGCTGATGGGCGATGACTTGGGCAAACTGCCGTTCGCAGTGGGCTTGAGCCGCGCCAGCCGTCAGATCATTCAGCAGAATCTATACATCTCGTTTGGCGTGATCGCGCTACTGATCGTGACCTCGGTGCTAGGTATTGTGCAGCTTAGTTTCGCTGTTGTCTTACATGAAGGTAGCACGCTGGTTGTCGTTGGGAATGCGCTGCGCCTGCTCGCTTACAAGCAACAGATGGAAAGCTAACGGTACATCGTGATTTTTACGTTGAGTGTCACATCGAAACTGGCAGAAGCACCAATGGAAGTATGGCACAGGGTCAATACGTTGGCGGGAGTCAACACCGAACTGATGCCGTTACTGAAGATGACCGCACCCAACGGCAAAGAACGGTTGCCCTTTACACAGGTGCCTTTGCAACAGCCGTTGTTCGCAAGTTGGCTGCTGCTATTTGGCATATTCCCATTCGACCGTCATCAGCTTCAATTCGATCAGGTGTGGGAAGGGGGCTTCCGTGAAAATTCCAAGTCTCTTGTTCACCGTGCATGGCGACATGACCGCACCATTGTTTCCACCGATGCGGGCTGCACGTTGATAGACTCGCTCCAATTTGAGCCGCGTATACCGCTGTTTGGCTATATCTTGCTGCCAACGGTGCGCTACGTCTTTCGGCATCGGCATCGTCGCCTGCTTCAGTTGTTTGGCGCATTGGGAAAGTGAAGTCGCGATGATCATCAACACGAACTTTTGGAATCGCGTCCGGTACACACTCTACACGCCATTCTATGACCGCGTGATCCGTACTTTCGACGCTTCGCGCCGATGTGCTATCGATCTTTTGGCACTGCAATCGGGTGAGCATGTGCTGATCGTTGGCGCGGGCACAGGCGAAGACTTGCGCTATATGCCCGAAGGCGTTGAAGTCACAGCGATAGACATCACTCCGGCGATGGTCGAGCAAATTCGCTGTAAAGCCGTTGCACTCGATCAAACGGTCACTGCACTGGTGATGGATGGGCAATCGCTCACTTTCCCCTCTGAACAATTTGATGCCGTTGTCCTGAATTTGATCATCGCTGTGATTCCTGATCCCAACGCCTGTATGCGCGAAGCGGCACGGGTATTGAAACCGAACGGACGGATCGTGGTTTTCGACAAATTTCTGGATGACAACCAACAGCCATCGTTTGTACGCAATCTCGCAAACTTTCTTGCTCGAATCGCCGCGACCAACCTCAATCGGCAGCTCAAACCGATTAGTGCGCAAGCATCGCTTTGCATTGAACACGAAGAGCGCGCCGCCCGTTTTGCTCAGTTAGGTTTTAGAGTTGCTCTTTTGAGGAAATGCCCATGAAATCAAAACCCTATTGGATGCGCGTTATTGAGGCGCTTACCCTAATTTTCGCCATTATCGCCGTGCTTTCGCCGTTCGCGGCTATTCTGCTTCCTCGACTGCTACAACCCTTGTCTACCTCCCGTCAGAGCGAGATTGCTGTGTCGAATGCTTGGGTTCGACCGATAGATGTGCCCGCATCGAGCAGTGATATGGAAGGTATGTCAATGAACGATGCTGTGACCGCCGCCTATATGACGATTGAAAATCGCGGCGGCGTTGCAGACACGTTGATTAGTGTATCGACAGACATCGCGACGACGGTGGAACTGCATCAGACCCAGATTGATGCCTCTGGCATCGCCCGTATGCGACCACAACCAGAAGGAATTGAAATCCCTGCCAACTCGATCGTCAAAATCGAACCCGTCAGTTATCACATCATGCTCACTGGACTAACACAGAGTTTGGAGCGCGGAGAAAGCATCGTTCTCAACCTGTCGTTCGCTTCCGGCACAACGATGGATATTTCTGCTGTTATTGCTGATTTCGCGCCTGAACAGTAGTCATCACGAATGGACACAGATTTCCAGATGCTTCAACATAGGGGTATTTTGCTCAACGAATTGTTCGGTGCAATCCCGCAAACGCAACAACCACTCGGCACTCAATTGGTCATCGAAGGTAGGACTAGTGATCAGATCGTGTGGTTGCCACAGGTCGTGCGTGTCGCAACAAGTGGTGGACGCGCCACATCCAGCGGCGGACAGATTTCATTTTCACCGGGCGATCCGGGTTGTTGAGGTGGTCAAGACGTTTCTGCCGGGCAGGTGATTGGCGCATCTGGCAATACAGGAAATTCGTCAGGCACTCATCTGCATTTTGAAGTGTGCTACAACAATGTTCCTCAAGACCCAAGTTGTATGGCGGTATTATGACAGACCAAACGCAACAGGAAACGCTTCCGCGTTTCAGCCAGATTGCCCAGACCAACCTGCATTATCTTGCTTGGGCGCAAGCACTCATTGCAACGGCAGGCAGTCTATTTTTCAGTGAGGTTCTAGGTTTCCTTCCCTGTATACTTTGCTGGTATCAACGCATCTTGATGTACCCGCTTGTGCTTATCATCGGTGTTGGTATCCTGCTCCGGGACCAACGGGCACGATACTACATCCTGCCCCTAAGCATTCTGGGATGGATCGTCGGACTGTATCACAATCTTCTCTACTATGGCGCTATCCCAGAAGAATTTCACATTTGTACCTCAGGAATTCCCTGCGAAACCCGCTGGATCGAGTGGTTGGGATTTGTCGGCATTCCAACACTCTCGTTCACAGCGTTCACCGCTATTACGCTGGCGATGCTGTGGTACCAGCCTGCTGAAAACGCTGACGATGATGTGCTAGAGGATGTGCTAGAGGAAGAAACAGCCCCAGCGCAACCTGGATACTTGCGCAAAAGCATATCCGCACTGATCGCAGTCGCCTATGTGGTTGTCATCGTGATCGGAGTTGTCAGTCGTGCCGTGCCGAGTCCTCAGCCAGTCAACAGTTTTGGTCCGGTTTCCAGCAGCACAGCTACCCCAGAGGTCTCGGAAACACAGTCCCCTGATCTTTCTGCATCATACGATCCTGAATTAGTTGCTTTGGGGCAGCAGGTTTTCAGCCGCCAATGCAGTGCTTGTCACGGTCAAAATGCGCAAGGCGTACCCAATCTTGGACTGCCGCTCGTTGATTCGCAGT
>CALBRY010000137.1 GCA_937927665.1 uncultured Chloroflexota bacterium | reverse complement strand
CCCGATGGGGTCACCTAACGAGACACTATCCGAACAAGCGACACCCTCATGGGCGTCGCTTTTCATTTCCCCCTGCTGCGCCGTCTCAACCTTCTCCTTGACGTGCTGGAGATAGCCGAAAGGCGGGAGCAGTTCCAGATCGATCACTTCACCATCCGCGTTGACGATCACTCGCTCAACCACTTCTTGCAAAAGCTGCCGCTGCTGCGGCGCGTCTAACTGCCCATAGCGTACACCCATCTTGCTGATGATGTCCAATGCTGCATCCAGATTGCTGATATGCGTCTCTTTGGTGCGTTCCAAGCTATCCAAACTGGTGATGAGTTTGGTGCGGCGGTCGCACCAATCCTGCCACAGCTCCTCCCAGATGTCGTCGGAAATCCGTCCGGCGGCGCACAGGCGTGCGGCGCGCGATTCTTCCTGCCTGATGTTTTCGAGCGCTGCTTCGAGCTTGCGGCGCTCTTCCGGTCGGGAGTACCCCAACCGCTCCTCAAGATCACGCGTGTAGTGGTCCCGAATCTGCGGAACGAGTGCCGCATAAATCTACATGTTCTTGAAAAAACACTGAGATTTATGTATATTTTCGCGTGCAAGTCACAAGACTTAAGGACGAGAATGACAGCTTCACAACCTCCATCCACAATGCGGCGCGAGCAAGGTCCACCGTCACAGAAACGCGACCTGTCCAAGAGGCAGTACCTCCGCTTCGCCTTCTACCGTGTTGATCCACTCTGGCGGCGTCTGCCAACAGACGAGCAGATCAGTCATAAGCGCGAACTGATGGACGCGATTATGGGATTCAAGCGGCGCATGCTCCTGCGCCCTTACACCCTGATGGGAACGCGCGCCGATGCCGAACTGCTTCTCTGGCAGATCAGCGAAAATCCCGCGATCTTTCAGGAACTGGCGACCGCCATCGCGCGCACGCGCATGGGGGGGTATCTTCAAATGGCATATTCGTATTTTTCGCAGACCAAGCGATCGATTTACGAGATTCGCAGCCCGTTGAATGAGCATCAGGATCAATTGATCGTCCAGCCGACGGATGCCAAATATTTGTTTGTGTATCCGTTCATTAAGACGCGTGATTGGTACCAGATGTCACTGCATGCCCGCCAAGGCATGATCGATGAACATATTGAGGTTGGGCGGCGTTATCCGTCGGTCAAGCTGAACACGACTTACTGTTTTGGGCTGGATGATTACGAATTCATCGTCGCATTCGAGACGGATGAACCATCCGATTTCCTTGATCTCGTGCAGGATTTGCGTGAAACCGAGGCAAGCCGCTACACCAAACAGGATACGCCGCTGTTTTCATGTATGAGTATGGGGTTGAGCGATGCGCTCGACACACTCGGCGGCGCCGCGATCACCGAACCTGCTCCCGAACCGCTTGAACCCGTGGTCAGCGATGCGATCACCGATGTGTGCGCGCTCGATGAGTTCCCACCCGGAAGTACGCGGATCGTGTATCACGAAGGGCGGCAGATCGCTTTATTCAATGTCGGCGGCGCGCTGTACGCTCTCGGAAACCGCTGCCCGCACGCGCGCGGACCGCTCAGCGAAGGCAGCGTGTCGGAAACAGAATGCACCGTAACCTGCCCTTGGCACTACGCCAAATTTGATCTCAAAACTGGGCATGTGATCGATGGTATCGCCGCCAGCGGCGTTGAGTCATATGCGGTCAGCGTCATCGACGGCATAATACGGATCCGCGACCGCGCACCCGCAGGGAGCACTAATGGATTGAAGTCATGACCCAGACCTATGACGCGCTCCTCGTCCTCTCGTTCGGGGGACCGGAAGGCATGGAAGATGTGATTCCATACCTTGAAAATGTCTTGCGCGGTCGCCCTGTCCCGCGTGAGCGGTTGGAAGAAGTCGCGCACCATTACTACTTATTCGGCGGTGTCAGCCCGCTGAATAACCAGAACCGCGCCCTAATCGCCGCGCTTGAGGCGGATTTCGCCGCGAATGGGCTAAACATGCCGATTTACTGGGGCAACCGCAACTGGTCGCCCTACCTGACCGACACCCTGCGTCAAATGCAGACAGACGGGATTCAGCGGGCGCTGGCGCTGTTCACGACGGCTTACAGCAGCTACTCAAGCTGCCGTCAATACCGCGAGGACATCGCGCGCGCTCAGGTAGAGCTTGGCGACGGTGCGCCGGAAGTTCACAAATTGCGTGTGTACTATAACCATCCCGGCTTCATCCAACCGAACGTCGAGAACTTGTACGCCGCGCTCGCGCAGCTACCGCCCAACAGGGATGCGGCGCTGGTGTTCACCGCGCACAGCATTCCGATGGCGATGGCGCGTAACAGCGCCTATGAACTTCAACTGCGCGAGGCATGCCAGCTTGTCGCACAGGGCGTGGGACGTACCGATTGGAGTCTCGTCTATCAAAGTCGCAGCGGGTCACCCCATCAGCCTTGGTTAGAGCCAGATATTGGCGATCATTTGAGTCAGCTTCAGGCGCAGGGTGTGACCGATGTCGTCGTCCTGCCGATTGGCTTCATCAGCGATCATATGGAAGTCATGTACGATCTTGATACTGAAGCGCAGCAGATCGCCCGCAAACTGGACTTGAATTTGATCCGCGCGGCGACAGTTGGCACACACCCGCAGTTCATCGCCATGATACGAGAACTGATTCAAGAGCGTCTGAGCGAATATCCGGTGAGACGCTCTCTGGGTGAACGGGGTCCGAGTCACGACGTTTGCCCGCCGACCTGCTGTATGCCCGGTGAAATGGCGCGACGAACGTCATAAACGAGCAAGAGGCTGTCAGACAAAACAGGTGATGCATTCCACTATCTACAAGTATCTTCCACAGATACCCTAAAGGGGTATCTGTCTAGAGATTTGCGTAGATTTCTGTAGATTTTATCAGTGGAAGGCGCTGATCCATGTCCTACCCTGCTCCCCGCTTGATCTTCTGGGAGACAACCGCCGGTTGCAATCTAAAATGCGTTCACTGCCGCCGCATCACGCTGGCGGATCAACTCACGCCGCAGGATTTGACCACACAGGAAACCTTCGCGCTGATCGACCAGATCGCGGCAGTCGGTAAACCTGTTTTCGTCCTCTCCGGCGGCGAACCGTTGTTCCGCCCAGATATTTACGAGATCGCCCGCTACGCGACCGGCGCGGTGCTGCCCGTCGCGCTGGCGACCAACGGCACACTGATTGATGACGCAGTTGCCGAGAAGATTAAGGCGAGCGGCGTACAGCGTGTGAGCATTTCGTTTGATGGCGCGGATGCCGCTACCCATGATGCGTTTCGCGGCTTAAAAGGTTCTTTCGACGCAGCGGTGCGCGGGTTCAAGGCGCTTCGCAAAGTAGGCTTACCCGTACAGATCAATACGACCGTCGCCAAGCACAATGAGTCGCAGCTTGAGCAGATGCGCGCGCTCGCCAAAGACCTCGACGCGGTGGGAATGCACCTGTTTTTACTCGTCCCTGTCGGCTGCGGCGTCGAGTTGGCGGAAACACAGATGATCAGCGCGCAGGAATACGAACGCGTGCTCAACTGGCTGTACGATGTCGAGCAGTCCGAGCCGGATTTGCAGTTGAAGGCGACTTGCGCGCCGCATTACTTCCGCGTAATGCGCACCCGCCGCGCCGAGGATAAGCGACACGGGATCAGCCGCGACCTACCCGCCAGCCATGACCGGCAGGTGAACGGACATCCGCACATGCACGCCGCGACCAAGGGCTGCCTCGCCGGAACGGGCGTCACCTTCATCTCGCATCGCGGTGAGGTGTTCCCGTGCGGCTATCTCCCAGTCGAGGCGGGGAATGTTCGCCGTCAATCGTTTGGGGAAATCTGGCAGGACAGTCCCTTG
>CALBRY010000136.1 GCA_937927665.1 uncultured Chloroflexota bacterium | reverse complement strand
ACGTTGACGCTCTTTTCGGCAGCAGTAGCGAGAATATCCGCCGTCGTGCCTTTTTCCTCAATCGTTTCGCTGACGAGGAATTGATCGATTTGACGACGCCCAGCGCGCAGCGCCTCCATAATCGCCCAGTGTCCGAAAATGAAATCAACCATCATGGATACCTTTCAGAAAGAAAACACCACAGTTAAAAGTAGAAAGTGAAAGAACCAGCCACTTTCAACTTTTCTCTTTCAACTTTGAACTGTCCTTAGTTCACCTTCCACACGGTTCCGTCGGTGCGGTCTTCCAGCACCACGCCGAGCGCGGCGAGTTCATCACGCAGACGATCACTTTCTTTCCAGTTTTTCGCTGCCCGCGCTTCGGAGCGCAGTTTGATCAGCAGTTCGATCAATCCGGCTTCGCGGCTTGCGTTTCCAGCCGCCGAGTCATCGGTTGAGGGAACGATCCCCAGAACCGAACCGCCTAACTGGTTAAATGTGTCGTTGATCGCTGTGAGAACGCTTGCGCCAACCGCTGTTCCAGTGTTGAGCAGTCCGTTCACCTCGCGGGTGAGTTCTTGCAGGGCGGCGATCGCCAGCGGCGTATTAAAGTCGTCGTCCATCGCGGCGGTAAAATCGGCACGCGCTTTATTCACAGCGGCGAGGATACCGTTTCCGTCGTCGGATTGCGGCGCGGTCGCCAACGCGCGGCGGGTAAGGCGGACGGCGTTCATCATGCGTTCGTGACCACGCGCCACCCCTTGAATCGCCTCTTCGCTGTAGTCGATCGGGCTGGAGTAGTGAGCGCTCTGCATGAACATGCGGATCACTTCGGGGCGATATGTCTTGAGCGCGTCTTTGATGGTGACGAAATTACCGAGCGACTTGCCCATCTTGATCCCGTCTACGGTCAAGGTGCCAACGTGCATCCAGAAGCGGGCATATTCGGCATCGTTGGCGCATTCGCTCTGGGCGATCTCGCTCTCGTTGTGCGGGAACATGTTATCAATGCCGCCGCCGTGAATATCAAAGCTGTCACCGAGATATTTCTTCGCCATCGCCGAGCATTCGATATGCCAACCGGGGAAACCTTCGCCCCACGGCGAATCCCATCGGAGGATGTGTTCCGGTTCGGCGTTCTTCCACAGCGCAAAGTCTTCCGGGTTGCGCTTTTCGCCGCGTATTTCCTCGCGGCTGCCTGCCTGCTGGGCATCAATACGGCGGTTGGAGAGCTTGCCATAATCGGGATCGGTCGTCACATCAAAATAAACGCTCCCGTTGACTTCATACGCATGTCCCTTGCTGATCAAGGTCTGAATCATCTTGATCTGCTCCGGTACGTGCGCGCTGGCACGCGGGGAAATATCCGGGCGTTCGATGCCGAGCGCGTCCATATCCTCAAAAAAGCTGCGCGCATACGTCTCAACGATTTGCATCGGCGCGGATTGGGCACGCAGCGCTTTCTTGATAATCGGATCGGTGCCATCGTCGCGCAGATGCCCAACATCCGTGATGTTCTGGACGTACAAGACATTGTAGCCGCTGTGACGCAGATACTTGACCACCACATCGAAGGCGATATAGTTCTTCGCATGCCCGATGTGTGCATAATCGTAGACGGTCAGTCCGCAGACATACATCCGCACAAAACCGGGTTCGAGCGGCTGGAAAAGCTGTTTCTCGCGTCCGAGTACGTTGAAGATTTGCAGCGCCATAGGGTTTTCTGTTTCTCGCTGTTTTATACGGTTGAACACGCCAGTTTATCGTTAAGCTGATTGTAGCGGATCACCGCCGCGCGGAATAGACCGGGAGAATACCGCACATGACAGAGATCAAGCGTGCATATGTCGATGTGAATGCTGAGGGTTATTGGGCGCTTTTTGAAGGCGATGGCACAGAAGATGAGCCGATCCTGCTGGCGGTCGGGGATGCATTTGAACCCGGCGATCCGATCAACGAAGTGATGGACGGGCTGCAATCATGGGCGGGCGAAAATGGGTATGTGATTCTGCCGCCTGTATACTCCAAGAATGATGATGTGAATCTCGACGATTTATTGAGCGATGAATAGCAGTGAGTGCAAAGACGCAAAGGCTTTACTTCGCATCTTTGCGTCTTTGCGTTGATGTTCTTTGTCCTTTTCTCTCTACATCTGATTGGCAGCTATGACGATTACACGCAAAGAATGGGTACGGGTGATCGGCTTCGCCCTGTTCGCTGCCGCGCTGACGACGCTCCCGTATCTGCTGGCGTGGCAGTCGCAGACAGCCGATCGCGCTTTCAGTGGGGCGCTGTTCGGCGTCGAGGATGCAAACAGCTATCTCGCCAAAATGCGGGCAGGCGCACAGGGGAATTGGTCGTTCAGCCTGTTTTACACGCCAGAGCCAACGGATGCCGAAGCGTTTGTGTTTATGCCCTATGTTCTCAGCGGGCAGATCATCGGCGCGGTGGTGCAGGATGACGCGGCGCTGCCGGTGGCGCTCATGGTTGGCTACCAGATCATGCGCGTGGTGTTCGGCATCGTCTTGGTTTTAACGATGTACCGGTTTATCGCTCGCTTTATCGATCATGAGCGGGTGCGTTATAACGCGCTGGTATTGGCATCGCTGGCGGGTGGTCTGGGGTGGATCACGCTGTTCGTGCCGTTTGGTGCGCGTGCCATGCCCGACCTGACGATCCCCGAAGGTTTCACCTTTTTGATCTTATACGGCTTGCCGCATTTAGCGCTGGGGCGTGCCGCCATGCTCGGCGGGTTGATCCTGCTCATGCCCGCGCCGCCTGCCCCGGTTGTGATTCATGGGGATGGGATCGCGCCGCCTGTGCCGCGCCGCGTGATCTATGCCGGAATTTTGTTCAATGTGGTGGGAATCTGCGTTCCGTTCTATCTGGCGGTGATTTATGTAATTCTCGGCGTGTGGGGTTTGGCGCGGTGGGCAGCGGAGCGGCGTTTCCCGTTCGAGTTGGCGCGGCGGGCAGTTCCAGCGGCGGCGATGACGATTCCGTTATTCGTCTACAACGCATGGATTTTTCTGCGAAATCCCGCCTTCGCGCAGTGGAGCGCCCAAAATATCCTGACATCGCCGCCCATGTTTGAGTATGTGATCGCTTATCTGCCGCTCGGCGCGTTCGCGGTGATCGCCGGACGATGGGCATGGAATCAGGCGCGTGAAAAAGGACAGCACGCTCTCTTGATCGGCTGGTTGATCGCTGTGCCGATCCTCGTGTATCTGCCGATCAATGTGCAGCGGCGGCTCGCGGAAGGCGTGATCGTGCCGCTGGCGATTCTTGCCGCGTGGGGAATTCGTCAGCTTATCTGGCGCGATCAAATCCCGGAAGATGCGCCGCCGCTCCCCGACGATCCACGCAAGCGCCGCGCTTATCAACGCGGGCGAACGCTCCGCACGCTGTTGATTATTTTCTTCCTGTGCAGCACGACGGTGGTTTGGATTTCGACCGGAGCGCTGGCGAGTATCATTCGCAATTCACCAGCGTATCGTGATGGGGCGGAACTGCGCGCGTTCGCATGGCTGGAAGCGAACAGCGAACCGGGGTCACGGGTGATCGCCGCATGGACGACAGGAAACGCGCTCCCGGTGTATACCGATCTGCGCCCGATGTTGGGCTTAGGTCCTGAAACGCTGCTTCCCGAAAATAAAGAGGCGCTGATCGACCGGTATTACTGGGGCATGCTTGATCAAGTGGGACGCGGCGCACTCTATGATCTGCCGTGTACAAATCAATGGATGCGCGATCCTGTGCCTGTTTCGGCGGAATGTCGTGTGCGTTATGTGCTGTGGGGCGAAGCAGAGCGCGAATTATTCCCGCCCGATGTGACACCTGTTTTCCCGGTGGGTGATGATGTGCGGCTGGTGTATGAAGACGGGAGCTATCAAATTTACGAAGTGATGAGGGATGGCGTTTCGCAGCCATGAGATGACTCCCCCGACGTGATCGTCGGGGGAATGATTCGCGCGCCTAAAGCACGCTATTCAGTTCTGTGATCACGCGCTTGACTGCTTTTTCGGCGGTGTGCTGCTTGATCAATCCTTCTTTTGCCGCTCCGGTGATCGTCACCACACAGCTTGAGTCGCCGGATTCCAAGATTTCGAAATAGACCAGCGCGGGATTCAAATTTCTGAACCCGGAACCGATGACCGCCGAAAGAAACGGATAGGGTAAAGCTGCATCAGGCGGATTCTGCATCGCTCCGAGTTTTGAAAGGACGGAATAACCGTATTTCAAAACCTTATCGGCGGGATGAGCGCAAGCGAATTTTTCGGTATAACGCTCGGTTGCCAAAAAACGCGCCGTTAACTGCACGCTCAACGAAGTCACTTTTTCGCCCGCGTCCGCGTCGCCTCCTCCTAATAAGCTGCCCAGCCTTCCGCTCCATGAGCCTAACTTTGCGAGTTCTTTACTCAGGATGTCGTCAGAACTGTCTGCCATGATTTTCCATCCTTCGATTCGGTGCCAGAAACTCGATGCAGCGGTCTATTCCCATTCGATTGTGCCGGGCGGCTTGCTGGTGATGTCATAGGTGACGCGGTTGACGCCGCGCACCTCGTTGACGATCCGGCTGCTGACTTCCGCCAGTAGATCGAACGGCAGACGTGCCCAATCCGCTGTCATAAAATCATCGGTGGTGACGGCACGCAGCGCGACCACCTCTTCATAGGTGCGGTTATCGCCCATGACGCCGACGCTCCGCACCGGGAGCAAGACGACAAACGCTTGACTCGTACCGTGGCGGAGCAGTCCCGCCCGATCAAGCGTTTCGGTGAAGATCGCATCGGCGGCGCGGAGTGTTTCCAGCCGATCCCATGTGATTTCGCCCAAACAGCGGACGGCTAAACCGGGTCCGGGGAACGGCTGCCGCCACACGATCGCATCGGGCAAGCCCAACGCCGTACCGACAGCGCGTACTTCGTCTTTGAACAAATCGCGGAGCGGCTCGATTAGTTCGAATGCGAGATCGGGGGGCAAGCCGCCGACATTGTGATGCTTCTTGATCGTCTTGGCGGTTTTGCTGCCCGCGCCGCTCTCGATCACGTCGGGGTAGATTGTCCCCTGTGCGAGAAACCGCACACCGGACGCGCTTAACTGGCGGGCTTCATCGCTGAACACATCGATGAACAGCTTCCCGATGATTTCGCGCTTCTTTTCCGGCTCGGTGATTCCCGCGAGAGCGCTCAAAAAGCCTTCGGTCGCATCAACGGCGCGCAAGGTGATCCCCTGCTCATCCCGAAAAACGCGAACAACCTGCTCCGGTTCGCCTTTGCGGAGCATGCCCGTATTCACGAACACACAGGTTAGTTGATCGCCAATGGCACGGTGAAGCAGCGCCGAAGCGACCGCCGAATCGACACCGCCGCTGAGGGCAAGCAGGACGCGATCCGCCCCCACACGGGCGCGAACCTCATGAACGGCAGAATCGATAAATGATGCGGGCGACCAATTCGGCTGGCATTCACAGACTTCAAATAGGAAGTTACGGAGAAGCTGTGCGCCATCCGGCGTATGAATCACTTCCGGGTGAAACTGCACGCCGTAGCGGCGTTTTTCGACATCGCCCATCGCGGCGAACGGTGAACCGTGTGAACTCGCCAGCCCGATAAATCCTGCGGGCGGCTGTTCGATCCGGTCGCCGTGCGACATCCACACATTGAGATCGGATTGCATGCCGTGAAAAAGTGGGTTTTCTACCTCAACGGTGATGCGCGCCGCGCCGTATTCGCGCGACGTTCCCGCCGCGACTTTTCCGCCGAGCGCGTGGGTGATCGCCTGCATGCCGTAGCAGATACCGAGCAGCGGAAGCGCATCCGTAATCAAATGGGCGGGCATTTGCGGCGAATCCGCTTCATAAATCGAGTTGGGTCCGCCGGAGAGGATCACACCGCGCGGTTGGTGCTGGCTGAGTCGTTCAGGGGTGACGTGATGCGGCAGGACTTCAGCATACACACCCTGTTCGCGCACGCGGCGGGCGATCAACTGGGTGTACTGAGAACCGTAATCAAGGATGGCGATACCACCATGCCGGGGATCGGTCATCGCTACTCCGCAAACTCGATTTTGCCGTCTTTGCGGTCTTCCATCGCGGTGATCGTCGCCAGCGCGTGAATTGGCGCGTTAACCCCGGCACGCTGGACAAGCGCTCGACCGCCTTCGAAGGTTTTTTCAACGACGACGCCAACCCCGGCGACGCGCGACTGCGCGCTTTCGACCATGCGCGCCAACGCCATGAGCGTTTTTCCGGTCGCAAGGAAGTCATCAATGATCAGCACATCTTGATCCGGCGGCAAGAATTCGGCACTGACGAGAATATTCACGTCCATGCCTTTGGTGTGGCTCGGCGCGGTTTCCAAGAATACAGGACCCGCCATTGTGATCGGCTTGATTTTGCGGGCATAAACGACGGGAACTCCCATCGCCAAGCCGGTCATCAACGCCGGAGCGATACCGGAGATTTCAACGGTGAGGATGCGCGTCACAGGAGTACCGCGAAACTGATCCGCCATCGCCTGCCCCATGCGGAGCATCATATCCGGGAATAACTGGTGATTGAGGATGCTGTCGATCTTCAGGATACCGCTGCCGAGATTACGTCCTTCGCGGAGAATACGTTGTTTGAGTTCGTCCATGTTCGCTCTACTGCGGAGTGCGTCCGCCCTGTTCTTCGTACAAGTCTGCAAAGAGCAGTTCAAATGAGCCGGGGGTAAACCTGCTGAGTTCGCGTCCGGCTTCCTGTCCGGCGTCCGACATCATCGCCGCCTGCATGGTGAGAAAATCGGCGAAATACACTTCCAAGATCCGGTGATAATCGGTTGCCCCAAGCGGGCTGCCCATAATATCCACAACTTGCCGCCGCTGAATATTCGGCATGCGTTCGATGAGATGCAAAAAATCGGCGTAGACATTCCCGAACGTGACCGGATCATGCGGCGTACGAAAGATGATCATCAATTTGACCATGCCAAGTCCTGCATTTGGTAAGCTGAACGCCGCCTATTCTATCATGCGGGGATCTAATCCTCGTAAA
>CALBRY010000135.1 GCA_937927665.1 uncultured Chloroflexota bacterium | reverse complement strand
TGCAGGTTGTAGTGCATCACGTCGAAGCCGAGCTCGCCGGGTTTGACGATGCCCATCAGCGAGTTCATATTCGCGCCGTCCATATACATCAAGCCGCCGCACGCATGAACCGCTTTTGTGACTTCGACGATGTGGCTTTCAAACAATCCGAGCGTACTCGGCACGGTGATCATCATGCCCGCGACCGTATCATCACACGCCGCTTTGAGCGCCGCGAGATCAACATCGCCGTTTTCATCCGATGGAAGCTCAACGACCGTCAAGCCCGCCATCGAAACGGTCGCCGGATTTGTGCCGTGTGCGCTGTTCGGGACAAGAATTTTCGTGCGCTTGGTATCGCCGCGCTCGATATGATACTTGCGGATCATCAAAATGCCCGCGAGTTCACCCTGAGCGCCCGCCGCTGGTTGAAGCGATACCGCTTTGAAGCCGCTCAACTCGGCGAGCCATTCCTGAAGCTGGTACATCAGCGCCAGCGCACCCTGTGAGCCTTCTTCATCCGTCATCGGGTGAAGATATGCAAAACCGGGCAGACGCGCCGCGTCCTCGTTCAGCTTCGGGTTGTATTTCATCGTGCAAGAGCCGAGCGGATAAAAGCCTTTGTCAATCGAGTAGTTGTGCGAACTCAGGTTGACGAAGTGGCGCACGACTTGCAATTCGCTCACTTCCGGCAGGTTCAGATCGCCGCGCAGTAAGTCTGCCGGAATTTCTGATTTCGGCACATCGCAATCGGGCAGGGGAACGCCAACGCGCCCCGGTGAACTGATCTCATAGATCAGGGGTTCAAGTGGTTTGTTGTCTGCCATGTTACTGCGCCGCCTCCTTCAAAACTTCGATCAGCGCGTCGATCTCGTCTTTGCGATTCATCTCGGTGACGCAGATCAACATGGTGTCGTTCAGGTAGAGATAATCTTTGCTCAAATCATAGCCGCCGATGATCCCGTGCAGCATCAGTTTTTCGTTGATTTCGCTGACCGGACGCGGGCATTTGACCGCGAATTCGTGGAAGAACGGGCGCGAGGTATCAACCGAATAGCCGGGAATCTTAGCGATCTCCGCCGCCGCATAATGCGCCTTGTGATAGCACAGTTCCGCCGCTTTATGCAGCCCACTTTTGCCCATCGCGCTCATATAGATAGTTGCCGCGAGCGCCATCAAACCCTGATTGGTGCAGATATTCGATGAAGCTTTCTCGCGCTTGATGTCCTGCTCACGCGGGCGGAGGGTCATCACGTAAGCGCGGCGTCCTTCGCTGTCAACCGTTTCGCCAACGATACGCCCCGCGATGCGCCGGACATAATCGGTGTGAATGGCGAAATAGCCAACATACGGACCGCCGAAGCTCAGCGGAATACCGAGCGGCTGACCTTCACCGACGACAATATCCGCACCCAGTTCACCCGGCGATTTTAGGAGCGCCAGCGCCAGCGGATTCGCCACAACGCACAGGAGCGCACCCGCTTGATGCGCCGCATCCGCAAGCCGTTTGATGTCCTCAATTTGACCGAGGAAATTCGGGTATGCGATGGCGACCATCGCGGTACGATCGTCCAGCATGCCGATTAAATCATCGACCGCCGCCGAACCTTCGTCACCAACAAAGCGCAGATTCATCCCCTGATGATAAGTGCGCGCAACGGCGCGGTAATGCGGATGAATATACGGACTGAACACGATCTTGTCGCGCTTTTTGCGCCCAACCTCCACCGAAACGGTGACGGCTTCGGCAAGGCTTGTCCCGCCATCATAATGACTGGCGTTCGCCGCTTCCATGCCTGTAAGCGCGCTGATCATGCTCTGGTATTCGAAAACCGCTTGCAGCGTTCCTTGGCTCAACTCCGGTTGATACGGGGTGTAAGCCGTGTAGAATTCGCCGCGCAGCAGCATGTGATTGACAACCGACGGAATGAAATGGTGATAGGCACCTGCGCCGCGAAAAATGGCAAAATCGCCGCCGTGATCATTCGCATCGGCGAGTGCTTGCATTTCCGCCGCGACATCCATTTCGCTCATCGCGGGAGGCAGATCGAGGGCGGGGAAGCGGTGCGCCGCTGGCACGGCTTCGAACAAGTCCTCAATCGTCGTAACGCCGATTGCCGCCAGCATTTGCTGGCGTTCGGCGTCGGTGTGAGGGATGTAACTCATCAGAGATTACCTCGTCTGGCAGTACGCTTCATAAGCAGCCGCATCCATCAAACTGGCGGCTTCGGAAGCGTCCTTGACCTTAATTTTGACCATCCAGCCCGCGCCGTAGGGGTCACCGTTGACAGTTTCCGGCGATTTTTCCAATGCCGAATTGACTTCAAGGATGGTGCCGCTGATCGGCATCAACAGTTCGGACTGCGCCTTGACAGATTCAACCGAGCCAAACGCTTCGCCTTTTTCGAGCGATGCGCCGACACTCGCCGAGTATTCCAGAAATGCGAGGTCATTCAGCGCATCTTGCGCGTAATCGGAAATGCCGATTGTCGCTGTATCGCCTTCAATACGCACCCATTCGTCGCTTTTTTGATACTTCAAATCGGTCGGGGTTTTCCAGTTTGCCATTCACGTATCTCCAAATAAAAAGAGCGCACAGAAAAGCTGTGCGCTCTGTTCGACCACTGCGTTCAGAGAGAAACAATCATGAGAGCGTCCCTTTGACCTGAGAGTTTCGCCGCCAGACCAGCACTATCCGACAGCTTGCCCCTTCGGTGTCGCATTTCGCGATCTCTCCGCCACTCATGATAGCTGAGTTATCGCCTGATTGTAACGCAGAAAAGAGTTAACGCAAAGTTGCATCTGCAAGTTGAATTTCTTTGCGGCTTCGCGTCATTGTGTTCAGCTACTTGACCGCGATACTCAACCAACTGTACAACTGAGCGCGGGCTTCGCTCGAAAGTCGCAGATTGATCGTCAGGTGTCCGGTCGCATCCGCGAGAATGGTTGGGCGCAGTACCAGCGTGCCATCCGAGTGTAAGCCAAGGGCGATAAACGCTTGTGTTGACCCGATCTGGCGCGAAGTCGTTTGCAGCCCGTCGAACGGGACGAGATGCGAAAGTGCCCAACGCAGTTCATCGAGTTTGGGGCGCAGCGCAATTTCTAGTGCGCCGTAGCTGGACGAAATGGCGATGAATTCGCCTTCCATTTTGAGTGCCAGTTGAGGACTGCTGTCATCCTCCGCATGACTAAAAAGTCTGAAAACGCCCGTGTCGCTATCAACTTGATAACGGTCGAGCTGCATGAAGTTCCGCATTGCTGATGCTCCGTTGAAAGTGCCCAAACTAGCAAGACTCTAACGCAATTGTTCGTGAGCATACAACGTCCAATCGCGATCCGCTAAAATATTCACAAAGTCATCCGGCACTATGTAAAGGATTTCCATTGACTCAGCCTACCCCTCCGGTTTCCGCGCCGCGTCAACCGATTGCGCTGCTCGTTCTGATTCTCATTTTGGTCGGTGGACTGCTGGTTGTCGGCTTGGTTGCCATAAACTCGCTGAATCCGTCAACCTCCGCGCCAACTGCGACGTATCCCCCGACGAATACACCCGATATTGGTACAGACGCCGGAATCACGCCGCTTGATCCGCCGCAAGCGCTCACCGACTTTTTGACAATCCGCGACGATGGATCGCTGATCCGGCTTTCGGATTTGAGCGGGAAATATCTGCTGGTGTATTTCGGCTATACCAACTGCCCTGATTTTTGCCCGCTGACGCTGACGGAATTTGTGCGTACCCGCTCCCTGCTGGGGGAGCGCGCCGAACAGGTCAATTTTGCCTTCATCAGCATTGATCCGGCGCGGGATACGCCGGAAACGATCCGCGAATATGTACAGAATTTTGACGAGTCGTTTATCGGGATCAGCGCCGATTACGCCGTGCTGAATCAGATCAGCGCGGAATTCGGCTTGGTGATCGATGCGCCGGACGGCGAACATGCGCCCGGTCACGAAATGCCTGAAGGCGTTCCGACGATGGTGGCATTGGACGGCGGCGAAATTCTCAATCACTCGACGTTTTCATACTTGATCGACCGCGAGGGAAATTTGCGCGCGATCATCAGCTTCAACACACAGGCAGAAGCGATTGTGAGCGAAATCGAGCGTGTGATGACGTTGGATGCGAATTAAGGACGATTGACTGAATCGAGCGCGCCTGACGGAAAACGGAAGGCGTACAAAACACGCGCCATCAACGCAAGGCAGATCGACAGCCCGGCAGTCATCATAATCAAGCTGACAAGACCGGGCGAAAAACGCTCTGTGATCATTGACAAGGCGATCACCCCTAGCGCCAGAGCTGAACATCCAATCAGCATAAGCGCGGTGCGGGTCGTGCGGCGCAGTCGGCGTCGGCGGTGGCGTTCCCTATCAACGGTGTCTAATGGGATAAGATGCTTCACGTCATGAAAAACGTTCGGCTGTCCGTGCGCTTCAGCAAACGCGGACAGCCGTGACTGATGTGAAGCATACGCTTGTGCTAGATCATGCGAGGCAAAGCGGACGTTAAAATCCGCTTCATTGATCGTCTCGCCGTAATCGTAAAATGTTTCGAGCAGGGCGCGATCAGGAAACCACGAGAACAGACGAATCAGGAAACTGCCCTGAACAAAGGGGTGAGTACTGATTTCCACACAGGTTGTCGCTGCGGGATCAATATAGTACCATAGCGGTCTAGGACTGCGTTTACGCCAGAAGTAACGATACTCCAGAATACCCAACCCGTTGAATCCCAACCGCGCAAGCTGCCGTAGTTCTGGCTCGTCCGAGTTTGCAAGCGAAAGGGGACGGGATATATCGCGGATAATGTTCGCCCCACGCGCAAAGTTGATGATCCATAGGTAATACCCCAGTGCGCCGATCACGAGGAGCAGTATGGCACCGAGGAGTATCCCTATCACGTCGATCATCATCATGGACTCCCTTAGCCCGACGTTTCAACATTAACCTATGGGACGCAATCGTTAGCCGGTTTTCAAGTCCATTTCCGCTTCTGCCAGCACGCGCCCGTTGACCTGCACATCGATTGTATGAATGCCGGGGCGGTGAACACGAATCGAGACATCGCGGAAGGCGTGTTTTTTCGTCAGCGTGATCGCGGCATTTGGCTCAAGATGAACGGTCGCCCACTTAAAAACCTTCGGGCTGGTCTTGCCGTTCGCCTTGACATAATGCACACGGTAATCGATCACCGCATCATGCGCCACACTGTCGCGGTTGACCAGCGATGCCGTGAGCGTGACCGTATCCCCGATGGTCGCGGAATCAGTCGAAAGTGCGAACGAGTCCACATCGATTGCGTGTTCGGCGGCATACCCCAACACGCCGAGCGCCCCTACATTTCCCTGCTTGATCAGGTGACGGAGCGCATGTTTGATCACCCATTGGCGTTCATTCGATGCGCCTTCGCGCCATGCCGTGAGGCGGCTCACCACAAGATCGGGGTGATCCTTGGCGATGTCGTTGAGGTTATTCGCAACCGAACGCCGCACATACAACGACGAATCATCTTTGAGCAGTTCAAGCAGATCAAACACCGGATGCGGATCATCGATAAAAAGTTGTAAGCGCATCGCCCACGGCAGGCGGGTGCGTGTGCCTTCGCTGACCAAGCGCCGCACATGCGCGCTTGAATCGGATGCCCAGTGATGCAGGATGAACAGCACCCGTTCGGGGTAGCGCACGATATACGGGCGGATCGCTTCTTCTGAGGTAAAGCGCTTGGTGATCTCGTACAGCGCCCGCATAGACGGCTCGAAATGATCCAAGCCGTACTGCTGCACAAATGCGGCGATGGGCATGATCCAGAAGCCGTTATTGAACATGCCATCTTCCGCCGGAAGTTCATCACTGAGAATGCTCAGGACGATCTCCAGCGCGGTAGGATAATCTGCCGGGAGTGTTTCGCGCAGCGCATCGCGGATCAGGTTGACGCGCGCCTTGAGTTCAAGCGAATCGACCTCCGCCGCGACCCGTTCGACAAACTGACTTGTAGGAAAAGTGGGGTAGACCGCCGCGATCCTCCCCGCTATTTGCTCAGTGAGCGTTTTGCTGAAATATGCCTTGAAAGGATTTGCCGATTCCGCCATGCCTCACCTTTGATCTAGCGTCTGGGGGTACGCGCCAAAATGTTGGTGATCACTTCGTAATTGATCGTCCCCAAACGCGCTGCGATATCATCTGCCGTGATCACGCGATCGCCCTGCTTGCCGAGCAAAACCACCTCATCACCGATGGCGACATTTGGAATATGGGTCACATCGACGACGGTTTTTTCCATGCTCACCCGTCCGCGGATCGGCGCGATTTGCCCGTGAATCAGCACATGCCCCTGATGCGATGGGGCGCGGCGCATCCCGTCCGAGTAGCCTACCGGAATCATGGCGACCCGTTCTTCGTCCTTCGTGACGTAGGTGTTCCCGTAGCCGATCGGATGACCTGCGGGCAGGGTTTTGACCTGCGCGACCACACTTTTCCATGTCATGACGGGCTTAAAATGTGACGGAACAGGCACAGTCGCCGAAGGTGACAACCCGTACATTGCCAACCCGACGCGCACCGCGTTGAAGTGATTCGCGCGGTTGAGCAGGGTCGCGGCGCTGTTCGCCGCGTGAACAT
>CALBRY010000134.1 GCA_937927665.1 uncultured Chloroflexota bacterium | reverse complement strand
CAGCGGTAGGGAGACGAAGAAGCGGTTTCGCATCATCGCCAAATGCCCTTCATGCATCACCCCATGTCCGGCATGAGCGTCGTGTGTACCGTGACCTGCATGTCCACTCTGTGTCTGGTCTGGTTCGAGTAGTTCATTAGCGCGATAGTCATGGTTGTGGGCGGCATGATCAGCAGCACGTTCAACAACGGTTTCGTGATTCCCATGATCCATGTGTTGCGAATGCTCGCCGCGATCCACAGGGGGCGTAGGCTTAGTCATTTGGTGATGCTGGTGATCATGAGCCTCATGTGCATTATCATTTGTACGATCCGAACCGCTTTTCTGCGGAGAAGCATTCATGTTTCCCTCTCCTATCTCTCGTCCTTCGTTATGAAACACGTTCATTGTAGTTCTTCCTACCAGAAGCGCGTATGCGTTATTTGGCGTGTTTATTGTGTATGCAGTCTGGCTTAGCCTTCGTTTGCCGCTTCTGTTCGCTGCTGCTGATACACCCGTTGGTCATTCGTCCAGAGCGACTTGATGTAAGCAAGGATTGACACAATTTGTTCATCGGAGAGCTGCTCGCCAAACGCAGGCATTGGGTAAAAAGCAGATGGATCACCCATTCCTCCCTCGCGCACATAACGGAATAGCAGCGCGTCGTCGTGGTGCCACGTGTGTCCGCTCTCGTTGTGCGGTGGAGCGCCATAACGTCCGGTAGGATCTGGCTCAAGCGGTGTATTAGGGAACTGTCCTTCACCATTTACACCATGACAAGCTGCACAGTATTGAGCGTAAAGCTGCTGACCTTGTTCGATGCGGGCGCTGTCGATCACGCGATCTTCAAAGGTGACAGGGATCGAAGCACCACTGCACGCTGCAACCACCCCTGTAAGCACAAACAACGTCAGTGTGAAAAGACGAAATTTAGTCAGCTTAGCGTCACTCATCGATTTATGAGGTTCCGTCCGCTATCAAGCCAAGCATTCATTCCACCCGGCACGTCCCATACTTGGCTGTAACCCAATTCAACCAGCGCCTGACTCGCAATCTCGCTCATGCGTCCACTACGGCAGTACAGGATGATCGGCGCATTCTTGTCCGAAAGCGCATCAGTGAGGACGACGATATCGTTATAGGCAGCTTGAATATCAGTTCCTTCAATCTCACCTTCGTAGGGTATATGTACGTTGACCACGGTATACACATCCCCTTGCGTTTCGAGGGCAGACGCAAACTCATCGATGGTCATCGTTTGGTACTCGCCTGCAGTTCCTACGGACGCGGTTGCGGCAACAGACGTAGGACTTGCCGATGGGCTGACACCACTACACCCAGCAACCATCAAGATCGCGGCAAGAATCAGAGCACGGATGGCAGTTAACATCTTGAAGTTATCCACAATTTGGACATCCCGTTCTTAGAACGGAGAACGATAGCAGCACGCGCACGGTTTGACATACGCCAAATGGCTTACTGTTCCGTTGAAAATAACAGGCGATTCGGCGCGTGACTCGCTATTTGAGAAATCGTATTATCGTTCAGATAAGATTGCGGATTTCTAAATCTGATGGACACAAGACCTGTATTGCTCGGCGATGTCCAGCGCCGGGTGAACCGCGTTTCTCTGGTTCGTACAGCCTTATCACATTGGCTACTTTGGGTTGTCCTTGTGCTGGGAATCTATAATGCCCTCCCTTTTTTCGCACCGGTCGCCATGCGCTTCGGATGGGGAGAAGCGGGCAATCTGATCTACAACCTTTACTCCACCCAGTGCCATCAAATGGCGCAGCGTTCGTTTTTCCTGTTTGGCAGCCAAGTTATGTATTCGATTGACGCGCTGCCCGTGAATGCGGCTGAACGCAATGCCCTGCTCTCCCTGCGGGAGTATCGTGGTGACGAAACACTTGGTTGGAAAGTGGCTTGGTCGGATCGAATGGTCTATATGTACGGAAGTCTTTGGCTTAGTGCGCTCATCTATGGGTTCTGGTCGCGCCGCCACT
>CALBRY010000133.1 GCA_937927665.1 uncultured Chloroflexota bacterium | reverse complement strand
AAAAACACCGGAGATGCTTCCGGCGTTTTGATTCCCACCTACCCTAACCGTGAGTCGTTGGGATTCACTTGAACCCGCGCCCCCCACGGTTGATACTGACTGGCGAATATCTCGCGATCAATCTGGTTCCCGTTCGCGTCAAGGATGGTGCGCGTCACTTCGACATATGCGCCTTCCGCCGCGAAATCGACCCAACGTTCTTGACCGAGCGGAATTTCCGCGTTCGCTTCGTAAGTCGTCGGGAGCGCCGCCCGAATATCGACAACTTCGGGACCTGCTTTGACCACCTGCCGCCCGGTTGAAGTGCTGTAAAACCGGAATTCAATCGAACTCGTGCCGGGATAAATCGACGTTTCGATCAACAGGTGATAGGGTGTGTCGTTGAGGAAGCGGAAATCGAGATCAGGGGTGAAGATCGCCGCATCCAAGCCGACACCTTCAGGATCGCCGCGTTCGTAATAGCCGACACGGTAGCTGTGCGCGTAGCGTTCGACAATCGGGAAGCCGCCATAAAATGCCGCCCGGAATGCTGTCGTGCTGACCTGACACACACCGCCGCCATCGCCCTGTATGGTGCGATCCCCAAAAATGACCGCGCTTTGTACGTAGCCTTCTTCGGCGGTGATCTGTCCGACGTAGCGGTTGAACGAGAAAATATCCCCCGGCGCGATAATGATGCCGTCAAAGCGGGCAGCGGCAACGGTGATGTTGGTGATGCGCGCCTGTGACGATCCCGCGTAGAAGCTCACACCGCTGGCGACCAGTTCGGTAATGCCGAGTTCGGCGGCGGTCACGTTGTCGTGATAGACGGGCAGGTGATAATCAAATGCCAGCGGCACGATCCGGCTGGTGCTGAAAATCGCCGCTTCCATGCTGGCGATAGTTTCCGCAACGTTCAAGGTGCGCCCGTTTTGCGCCCGCTCGATGAGTTCGAGCTGACGGGTGTCATCGTTGAAGCGAAAACGCCCGTTTTCTTCCGGCACAATCAACCCGCGTGCGAGTTCTTCCAGATAGGGCGCAAATGCCCCGGTATTCACGCTGATGTCATAACGCAGCGCCCCGGTTGATTCGTCGCGCAGTGTGCTGATTCGCAAAAGCTGGGCAATCTGATCGACCGTCGCTGTCCACGGTCCGAGCGGACTCCCCTGTGCATCGGTCGCAATCAAGGTGACAGGACCGGAAAGCGCCAAGCGCGCCCGCGCCGCCGCTTCTTCGACATTGGTGACGATGGGGGATGTTTCTTCGATGGCAACATCAATGATGCTGCCGCTCACGTTGAGGATCGCGTTATCGAGCCGTCCGAGCGTAGTCATCACATCAACGGTGCGACCGATCTCCCCCGGCGTGATCATGACTTCTGTGCCGATGATCTGGAATGAGCCATCGGTCGGGAAGCGGTTCAATGATTCGGCGATCCGGTTGATTTTCTCCAGCGCGACGGTTTGATCATAGGCGATCAACGGGATGACCGTATCGCCGTTCAACCAGACCATCAGTTGATCGAATACGTTGGCGATCGGCGTTCCACCGCGCCCGATTGCGGCGGCGCTCCGCACCACTTCGGACGGTTCAAACCGGATGCCGAGTTCAGCGGAGGTGAATTCCCATGTTTGCTCACCATCGCGGAATGTAAAGGTGCGGTTCTGATCCTGCGCGAAGGCGTTCACGAGGGCGGATTCGGCTTCATCTTCGGTCATGCCGCCGAGATCGATTCCGTATGCGCTCACGTTGGGGATGATGCGCCCCTGATACTGAATCTGAAAGACCGCCACGAAGATCACCAGCAGCAGCATGAGCAGCACCGCGCCGCTAAACAAAAGGATCGGGATGCGGATCAGCCATACGCTGGCATAAGGAGCATCGTCAGGATAGGACTCGTACTGTGACATATCAGCCTAAGAACCCGCTAATCGGTAGATCGCTATTCTACCATTTTTGAGAACGTTGATCGGGTGATGCGTTTCTTTATGCGACCTTTTGCCGCATGCTGCGTACTATAAAGTAATCACAACACCAGAAAGAAATGGGTAACCATGACGCACATCAGCACCGAACAACTCGCCAATGAACCGATCCTGATCTGTACCTACGCTGATCATATGTCGCCGGAAGATGTTTTCGCGTCCTTCCATGTGATCAGAGAGATCGCGCTGACTTTTCGCAAACCGTTCGGCATTCTGATTATCGATACCAGCCTCGCTGAAGGCACTTTTCAAGAAATGATAACGCTCCTAAAGATCAACGATGATCCGGCAGCAGATGCGGACATGCAGTTTGATATGCGTCTGATCATGGTGGGAACGAGCGCGATGGTGAAATTCTATGTGAATGCCGCGAAGCAGCAGCAGTTTGGTGCGCAGACGATCCCGTTGTTCGCGCATCTGGAAGATGCGATCGATGCGGCGCGCACAATGGTTCGCACTCACGAGCAGGGAGATATGCAGCCAACAGGGGCAGAATAGCGCTTGAGTGAACCTTCATAGCGAATCGCGTGTACTCTGGGGTAGACTCGCGGCTCTATTGACGGCAGTGCGGATCATTGCGATGACGACCACGCGTAAAGCGTTTTTCTCTTTCGTGTTTTTGTTTCTCCTCGCCGTTATCGTTATCCTGCCAACCCGCCTTGTAAGCGCGCAGGATACCCAGAGCGGCGCGATCACGTTAACCATCGAAGCGGGATTCGACGGCGCGTATCGTGATCAACAATGGATGCCGATACGCGTCCGCGTTCGCAATGAAGGCGCGGCGGTGAGCGGCAGACTGGTTGTGCGTCCGGAAACATCGGGGAGCGCACTGCTTAGCACGTACAGCACACCGATCACACTGCCGGAAGGCGCGGCGCAGACCGCCGTATTTGCGATCACGCTGCGCGGCACCGCAACACAACTCCGTATCGAATTGATCGACGATCGCGGCTTGGTGGTCGCTTCGGCTCCGGCATTGATTCGCCCGATTCAGGCATATGATCGCCTGTACGTGGTGATCAGCGAATCGCCGAGCGGTTATGTTGATCTTACGCCTGCGCGAATTGGCGGCTTTGCGGCATTTCAAGCAAGCTGGATTCCCGCCGATCTCCCTGATCACACCGCAATACTCGACTCCGTCAATGCGATTCTGATTCATGAGGCGGATACCGGCACGTTTACAACAGCGCAGCGGGACGCGCTGGCAGATTGGACTGCCGCTGGCGGTCATTTGATCGTCACGGGCGGTTCCGGCTGGCAGGCGACCGCCGCCGGTCTGGGGGAACTGCTTCCGTTCACGCCGCAAGAAACGGGATCGATCGACTCGCTGCAAGCGCTCGGCGATTGGGTGCGCATCGATGCCGCCGCAATGGATAACGCGGCGACAATCGCGGTTGGCGAAGTTCGCCCCGGTGCCACTGTTCTCGCGGCGGGTGCTGACGGCACGCCGATCCTGATTCGCGGCGCGTTCGGCTCCGGCACGGTTGATTATGTGACGGTTGACCCGAACAGCGCTCCGCTTCGCGGTTGGTCAGGCTTAAGCGATTTGTGGTTCGCGCTGATTACGTCTACTGCGCCGCCAACGGGCTGGTCGATGGGGATCACCGATTGGGATCAGGCGATCAACGCCGCGCAGATTTTCCCCGGTCTTGATGCACTGCCGGATATTCTGCCGCTGTGCGGTTTCTTGTTGGGGTATATCGCCCTGATCGGACCGATCAACTATATCGTCTTGAACCGGATCAACCGCCGCGAGTGGGCATGGGTGACGATTCCGGCGTTTATTGTCGTGTTCACCGTGCTGGCGTTCGCTGTTGGCGCGAATCTGCGCGGCTCGGAAGCGACAATCAACCAACTGGCGTTTGTACGCGGATGGAGCGATACGGAACGCGCCCGCACGGATACCGTGCTGGGGGTGCTTTCGCCGCGCCGTGAACGCTATTCCCTGCTTGCGCCTGCTGGTGAAACACTCCGCCCGATTCCGCGCACCGTGACCGGAACCGCGCTTCTGGCGAATGTCGCCAATAGTTTCGCGGGGATTGATATTCAGCAGCGCGATATTTTCGAAGCGGCTGATTTCACCGTTGACGCCAGCTTTATCGCGCCGTTTGCGCTGACGGGGAGCACGACAGCGCCGCCGATCAGCGGGAGTGTGACCTTCACCTACGATGATCGCATCGAAGGGCAGATGATCGTGCTCGGATCGGTGCGAAACGAGAGCGATTATGCGCTCGTTGATCCGGTAATTCTGGCGCGCGGCACAGCGGAACACCTAGAAACAACCCTCGCGCCGGGGGAACAGGTGACTTTTGCGCTGGTACTGGCGGGAGAAGGAATCGCCGCTCCCGGTGTTCGCGTTCCGAGTCCCGCATTAACGTTTTATTCGCGGTTAGCGTCCCAGTATACGCAAACCGAACAAAGCGTGATCGACATCATGGGAACGGAGAACTTTAGCGCGAACTATTATGCGCGCACGTTCACCAACTTTGATGATCCGATGCTTGATCAACGGCGGCGGCAGTTCTTCATGAGTTCGTTTGTTGACGACGCATTTTCCAGCGGACGCGGCGACCGGGTATTCGTCGCGGGGTGGAGTGTTCAGCCGCAGACCACGATCGAACTCGAAGGGGCGGCATGGAGCGCACAGTATTCGACGCTCTATGTGATCGAATTGGAAGCCGCGTATGATCTCCCCGCGGATGAAGTGACGATCCCACCGGAACGATTCTCGTGGATCGTGCGCGATCAAAATCGTGCTGGCGCAGCCCCCAATGATATCGATTTTGTATCCGGCGAATTTGCCGAATTTCAGTTCACGCCCTTCCCCACCGCGGTGCTGAGCGATGTCACTGCGATGAGCATCCGCATTGGCGAAAACAGCAGCGGATCGCGGACGATTCCGCTCGAAATCTGGAATTTTGACAGGGCGGCATGGGAGTCCATTTTGGTGACGGGCGGGCAGTGGATCGCCGCCGATCCCGCGCCGTATCTGGGGGCGCAGAATGCGGTGCGCGTGCGCGCCACAGCCGATCAAATTGCGTCCGGTTTTATGCGCTTCACGGCGTTGGGAATCGAACAACGAGGGACGTTCTAACGCTCTGTTTGTATGGCGGCAGTTTTGAGCGTACCCCTGTACGAGTGCGTATAATGAATGTAAGGATCAGCGGATAAGGAATGCGCCCCCGATGACGGACATGATTATTGTTACCAAAGACCTGATGAAGCAGTTCGGTAAATTCACGGCGGTGAACGGCTTATCGCTGCAAGTCCCCGCCGGATCGATTTACGGCTTTGTGGGACCGAACGGCGCAGGCAAGACAACTACTATGCGAATGCTGACCACCCTTACCCGCCCAACCCACGGCGAAGCATGGGTCGCGGAGCATTCGGTCACGGCTGATCCGCGGGCGGTGCGGCGGGCGATCGGCTACATGCCGGATGAGTTCGGCGTGTATGACGATATGCGCGTGTGGGAATATCTCGATTTCTTCGCGGCGTGCTACGACATCCCCGAAAATCAACGCAAACCGTTGATCAATGACCTGCTCGAATTGGTTGATCTGGCGCACCGCCGCGATGATATGGTTGATAAACTGAGCCGAGGCATGAAGCAGCGGCTTTCGCTGGCGCGCACGCTGGCACATGATCCGTCTGTGCTGATCCTCGATGAACCCGCATCCGGGCTTGATCCGCGCGCACGTGTTGAAATCCGCGAACTGCTGGTCGAACTTTCCAAAATGGGCAAGACGATCTTCTTTTCGACGCACATCCTCGCGGATGTTGCCGAAATTTGCACGCACATTGGCATCATCGAAGCGGGGCAGATGATCGCGCAAGGCAGCATGAACGAAATGCGGGCGCAGCTTCAGCCGCACCGCGAAATCACGGTCACGGTGAAGGATTCAGAAGCGTCGGCGCTGGTGCGTTCGACGTTTGCGGATTTCCCCGGCGTGATCGGGATCAAAGATTTAGAGCCAAAAAGCGGGCGTTCGCTGGTGCGGATCGACTTTACGGGAGACGATGACGGCGTAGCCGCGATGAGCGGCGCGCTCAACCGGGCGGGAATCGCCGTACTCGGTTTCACCGAGGAGACGAAAGACCTCGAAACGATCTTCATGCGCGTGACTAAAGGCATCGTGACGTGACTCCCGAAGCGGTTTCTCACCTTCAGCGTGTGCTTGAGCGCGCGGTGCGTATTTTGCGGATCGGTGCGATGCTCAACGGCGCGCTTGCCGGGTTGATTCTTCTGCTAGGAATCATCGGCGCGCTGCGAATTTTCCCCGATGTGTTCGCCACGCTGCACCGCATCCTGCTGTTTAATACCAGCGCCGCGGATGATGCCGCGCTCACGGGTGCGGCGATGCTGGCGCTGCTCAACTTGAGTTTGCTGCTCGTGCTAGGCGTTGGCACGCTGGCGCGTGAAATCTGGACACCTGCCGCGATGGTTTTGCTGGCGCTGGCAAACTTCGGCGCGTTGATCGGCTTGGGTTACACACCCGCGCCGATCACGATCGTCACGACGCTGTACGCGCTGGTTGTCCTGCTGCGTGATCGAACTGCGCGCGGCGCGTTCCGCCCGAATCCGGTCATGATCAAAGAACTGCGCGGACGGATGCGCGGCGTGCGGGCTTTCGTCGTGCTGACGGTGTATCTCAGCTTGATGGGCGGCTTCGCCATGCTGCTGTATTTGATCTACAGCACGGCGGGACGCGATCCCGGCTCAGCGGCGGCGGGCGAGATCGGACGGGTGCTGTTTAACGGCGTGTTCGCGGTTGAACTGCTGCTGATCATCTTCATCGCCCCTGCGTTCACCGCCGGATCGATCACCGGAGAGCGGGAACGTCAAACGTATGATCTGCTGCGGACGACGCTCCTCAGCAACGCATCGTTTGTGATCGGCAAACTTGAATCGGCGCTCGGCTATGTGATGCTGCTCCTGCTTGCGGGCATTCCGCTGCAAGCCTTCGCGTTTTTGTTCGGCGGCGTGAGCGAAACCGAACTCGTGCTATCGCTGGCGATCCTCGTGATCACGGCGGTCACGCTCGGCACGATCGGAATTTATTTTTCTGCCGGAAATGAGCGGACGCTCAATGCGAGTGTGCGCGCTTACAGCACCACTCTGCTGCTTCTGTTCGTCGTTCCGTCGCTCATCAGTGTGATCTTGACCGTGTTGAGCGGCTTTTTGTTCGGCGTGAGCGGATTATTTCCGTATGCGCCGCTGGAGGCTGTTTTCGTGTACCTGTCGCACTTTTTGACCAGCATCAACCCGCTGGCGGCGGCGGTCAGCACCCAGAATTTACTTGTCACGCAGCAAATCGCGGGTTTCTACCCGTTCACCCTTTCCGCCGATGGTACAACGATCCCGCTGGCGTCTCCGTGGATCAATTTTTCGATTTTGTACACGGCGGCGGCGTCAATCCTCCTTACGCTGACCATCCGCGCCGCCCGACGTCTTGACGAACGGGAACAACCACACACGGTATAACGTCCTGTGGAATAGAAGAGGATCAAACACGGTATGAGCCACATCCTGACGACGCTTTTTCAGCATCACCTATGGGCGAACCTGTGCCTGTTGGAGCGATGCGCGGCACTCACGCCTGAACAGCTTGACGCCTCGATTGCGGGTTCTTACGGCTCGATTATGGTCACGTTTCAGCACATCGTGCGCGCCGAACAATCTTATTTCTCGCGCATCAGCACGGGAAAGCGGCTCGAACGCCCTGAAAATGAACCACCCATGACATTTGACGATATGAAAGTATCGCTGGAAAAGACCGGCGCGGGCTTACTGGAGTGGTCTTCAAAGGTGCAGCCCGGTGAAAGCGTGCCGATTGACTGGGATGGCGTCATGCGCGACGTGCCGAAAACGATCCTGTTCACACAAGCGATCCAGCATGCATCCGAACACCGCGAACAAATCAAGGCGATCATGACCGAAATCGGCATCGAACCGCCGGATTTGCAGGGGTGGGCGTATTTTGAAGTATTAGACTGAAAACGGGTGTTTGAAAGGCGCTCCAATGGCAGTACAGGAACATGGGGACATCTACGCGGCGCTGACAGGGCATGTTCAGCGGTGGGATCGACGCGCCCGCGTGGGACAAAGCCTGATCTGGCTGCCACGCGCCTTGAGCCTTGCTTTCGCTGCGGCGATCATGGTGGCGGTGATCAGCAGGATGCGCCCGCTTTTCACAGCAAATCAACTGGTCTGGATCGGCGCGGCGGCACTGGCGATCAGCGAGATCACGACGGCGGCGCTGGTGTGGATGCGTCACCGCGATCTGAACCGGATGGCGCTGCGCTACGATGTGATTTTCAGGGGAGATGAGAGGATTTCGACCGCGATGGAATTGATAGCGGGACGTATTCCCGCCGAGTCGGATTTGATGGCGCGCCAGCTTGACGACG
>CALBRY010000132.1 GCA_937927665.1 uncultured Chloroflexota bacterium | reverse complement strand
GCTCGCTAGGGCTTCTGCTGCGGATAGTCCGCAGCGCCATGGGGAGCTTTGCAATCCACCCGTAGCAGCATCTGGTTCGGTCGATGATTTTGTTAAGGTGCGGAACACCACCTCAAAAGCATGACGCGAATCAGACGCACGTCGGCTTGTCCCTGCCGGATTTTGCGGTGAGCGTAGCGGCACAAGCCCGGAGCAAAATCCGAGCAGCAGCCGCTTGCGGCTGGACGTGCGTCCGCGTCGTGCTATGGTGGTAGTTCGTCCGCACCGAAAGCATTGACCTAATGCTGAAATACGGGGACAGCATAAGCGCAAGTGCCATGTGGACATTATGCAGAGCCAGCAGTCCCCGAAACAGCAGAGGAATAAGTTTCTTTATCTCTCAAAATTGTATTTTGTTGACAATCGCACTGTCCTTGACATGATACGGTTGCTGCTTTGTGGTTTTGCAGGTTAAGCAAAACAGCAATGCCTTAAGAGATGGTACAACTGTTAACCGCTCACTATCATGGAGTGAGATCACCATCAAGATTAGCATGGACGTAGTCAGAGTTAGGTCAAGAAATGGACAAAACGCTTTCGTGAGGCAGGACAAGCATCCTTAAACATTATTCAAAAGCCAAGCGCGTGCGCCGTACTCTCGTCCCTTTCAGATTGTGCCCGCGGCGCACGATGCCGTTCTTAGTTTGTGAGACGAAATCAAAAGTCGTTATGGTCGCGTGGTCGGCGCGAAAACGATCCTGTATCACTTACATCGGATGCAGTGCTTCGCACATGAGGCGTATATCTACCCCGCTCACCGCGCATGATGTGGCAAATTCTCAACGTTGCCGGAAGGATACCGATGCGGGTAAGAGACCATTATCCTGTAGAACGCCCCGATCGCCGCTCATGCGTTTTCTGCTCTGCTTAGGAGTCGAACATGATCTGGTTGAACCGGTCAAACCGCAGGACAAACCCTGCACCAAATGCTCGGTGTACCCGTCCAAGCATGAATGCCTGTGGTTGGATCCACCGAAGGATTGGTTGAATGCCGTCGGCATGTTGCGCCTCTATCGTGAGTTCTAGAACCATGATCGCGTCCTCCAGTCGCTCGCCTATGGCAACCGTGTGATCTACGCAACCTTCTTGAACTTGCCCACGCTGCCGCACATGCTGGAATAGGCTAACCCGGATGCCTAGGTGCAGTTTTTTCATCGTCGCGTGTTCCATCGTCGCATCGGACAGAATAGTACAATTGCAGTCGGACGTCAGAATTAGCACATTGGTTAAGTGTAGGTGGGTCGATTTTCGTTGTTCTGATTCCGTCAAGGGAAATCCTAATTACCGACCTTGATCCAACCACCATCACTTACAAACATTTTAGGGGAGCCAAAAATTTCAACCACAATACAAAATTTTGGTGAAAAAAGCTCATTGACAGATATACTAAGCAGGCTCTATCATATAAATGATTGTTCATATATTGAGGGTATTATGTCCGAACTATTTCAAACACGCACCGTTTGTCAGGATGCTGATATGCCTCATGGTCAGCAATACAGCATGGAAGCGCATTTGATTGATGTATCTGTCGCTAATCGACTAGCAGAAGTCTTTAAGGCGCTCAGTGATCCAACACGACTACGCATTATTTCATTGCTGTTGGAGCATGAAGTCTGTGTCCACTCGCTTGAAATGACACTTGTGATGACACAATCAGCGATTTCGCATCAACTGCGCTATCTACGTCAGTTGAACTTGGTACGCTATCGCAAAGAGGGTCGACACGTTTACTACACGCTTGACGACGATCACGTGCGTCAATTATTTGCACAAGGGCTTTTACATATTGAACATGGATAGGGGCTGACAACCCCTCTCTTTTTTGCTACAATACATGAATAATTGCTCATTCATTTGATACAAAGTCGCAATTGGGATAGGAAGAAAAAGGGAGATAGTATGAAACGAGACGTGCATATTCAGCTTGACCTTCTGCTACCAGGCATCGAAAGTGCGGATGAATGTGTCAGGATATTGACCTCCCGTTTAATTCAACAGAAGGGGATCGAAGACGCGCATATCGTTCAAGAGAACGGGAAAGCAAACCTATGCTTGCATTTCGATCCGAACCTTGTTTCACTGACAGATCTCCAACGTTTGGTATACGAAGCAAGCGCTACCATCAACACCCGTTATCGTCACGAGCGTATAGCCTTTGCGGGACTCAATACTGCTGATGGGGGATCAAGCGTTGAGCGTGTGTTAAGTGGTTTGAATGGGATGATTCATACCAGCGTCAATTATGCTGCCGGGTTGATCTTTGTCGCGTACGATAACACAGTGCTGCAACGAACTACGATTGAGGGCACGATCAAACAGTTGGGCGCGAGAATCGTTCAAGCGCCTGCTGTCGCCCCAATTAGCGCCCCTGTCGATACTGCCACAAAGCCATCGACCCATGATGATGATGGGCATGGAGACGGGCATGATCACGGCAGCGCCCCGGCATTCCTACCCCATGCTGTGCAGGAACGCTGGACATTCATCTTGGTGGGTTTCGCGGCGATTTTCTTTCTCGCGGGGTGGCTTGGTGAACGATTCCTCGGCTTTTCCGAAACGACCGCAACAATCTTTTACGTACTCTCTTATATTGCAGGTGGCTACGATGTCGCTACTCATGCCATCCCCGCGCTGTTCAAGGGAAAACTCGATACTGACATTTTGATGCTGGCGGCGGCGGCGGGCGCAGCACTGCTCGGTGAGTTCGGCGAAGGCGCGTTCCTGCTGCTGCTGTTCTCGATTGGACACGCAGGCGAACATTATGCGCTTGACCGCGCCCGCAATGCGATCAGCGCGCTTGGGGCGCTGATGCCGAAAACTGCACAGGTCAAACGTGGCGATCAGATCGTGGAAACACCTGTTGAACAGGTTCAAGTAGGGGATGTTGTCATTACACGCCCCGGTGATCGTATCCCTGTGGATGGCGAGGTTGTCTCTGGCAGTAGCGCAGTTGATCAAAGCCCGATTACCGGCGAAAGCGTCCCTGTGAACAAAGCACAGGGCGATGAGGTGTTCGCTGGCACGGTCAACAAGGACAATGCGCTGGATATTCGTGTCACCCGAGTGGCAGCAGATAACACCTTGAACCGTGTCATGAGATTGGTTGCCGAGGCGCAGAGTCAGCAAAGTCCAACCCAACAGTTTGCGGATCGCTTCACCAGTCGTTTCGTGCCGCTGGTATTTCTAGCAACGGCACTCGTTATTGTGGTTCCGACGTTGTTCAACTGGCTCACCCTTCAAGAAAGCTTTTATCGGGGAATGCTCTTGCTCGTCGCTGCGTCGCCGTGCGCTCTTGCAATTGGTACACCAGCGGCGGTATTGGCGGGCATCGCACAGGCAGCACGAAACGGGGTGCTGATCAAAGGCGGCGTACATCTGGAAAATCTAGGTCAACTCAAAGCGATTGCGTTCGACAAAACCGGGACGATTACGAGTGGCGAATTTAACGTAACCGATGTCATTCCCCTGAACGGCGCATCCGCCGATGATTTACTTCGTGTCGCGGGCGCGGTTGAACAACAGTCCAATCATCCGTTGGCACAGGCGGTTGTACGTGCGGCGTTGGAGAAAAAATTGACCCTGCCGCAAGCAGGAGGCTTGGAAAATGTGCCGGGAAAAGGTGTCCGCAGCGTTGTCGATAGTGAACCTGTGCAAATTGGCTCTCTGAAACTCTTTGCAGAAGCAAATGGACTTTCGCCCAATGATGTTCTCCGGCGTCAGGTCGATGAGCTAGAGAAAACCGGACGCTCGACGATGGTAGTGAGCAAAGGCAATCAATTTCTCGGAATCCTCGGTTTAGCGGATACGGCTCGCCCGAACGTACCACAGGTCATGAAAAGCCTACGTGCTTTGGGCATAGAACACCTCGTCATGTTGACCGGTGATAATGATGATGTGGCACGCAACATTGCGTCAGAAGTGGGCTTGACTGAAGTGCAGGCAGAACTCATGCCGGAGGATAAGCTGCGGATCGTCAAGGAGTTGGAAGTCAAGTATAACGCGATTGCGATGATCGGTGATGGTGTGAACGACGCTCCTGCGTTGGCGACCGCCACAGTCGGTATTGCAATGGGAGGAGCAGGGACAGCCGTCGCACTGGAAACAGCAGATGTCGCGCTGATGGGAGACGATTTGGGCAAGCTGCCGTTTGCGGTCGGTTTAAGTCGCGCCAGTCGTCAGATCATCCAGCAGAACTTAATCATCTCTTTTGGTGTCATCGCGCTGTTGATCGTTACGTCGGTGTTGGGCATTGTGCAGTTGGGATTTGCAGTGATACTGCACGAGGGCAGCACGTTGGTTGTGGTTGCGAATGCTCTGCGGTTACTCAGATTTAAAGAAAAAGTGGGCTAGTAGAGGGATCAATATGCTGCTTCATAAACCAGAAAGGGAAACTCATGCCACAAACAAAACAGACGACTAATACTGCAAAACCTAAGAAGAGCAATAATCGGGAGGCGAGGGTACTCGCCATCTTAGGCGGAGCCGCCATTATTGTTTTCGTTTTTATAGCACTTCTCACACGATCACAAGAAGAAGCCGCTCCGATTGTGCGGGTTGATCAATCGATCTTGATGCGCCCAGACAGTATGAGTCGCGGTCCGGCAGATGCGTCGGTCTTCCTCGTCGAGTTTCTCGATTTTGAGTGTGAAGCCTGTCGTGCGGCTTATCCCGCCATCGAGCGCATCCTCGAAGAGTACGACGGACGCGTGCGTTATGTCGTTCGCTATTTTTCTAACCATAACAACTCTGTGCTTGCTGTTGCAGCGGCAGAGGCAGCAGGCGAGCAAGGCAAATACTGGGAGATGATGGAGATTCTTTTTGCCAATCAACCTCAGTGGGGTGAACAGGCGGCACCTCAGACTGACGCATTTATTGCATATGCCACCGAACTCGGTCTCGATGTTGAGCAATTCACAGCCTCCCTTCAAAATCCAGTGTATGCCGAAAAAGCTGAACGTGATCAACAGGATACAAGAACGCTGGGTTTGAGAGGAACACCCACCTTTTTCGTAAACGGGCAAATGGTTTATGGACTGGACGAGGGAACACTCAGGCGCTTGATTGAGGAGGGCTTACAAGGTTAGGCAACCAGACGCGAACAAAGTAGATGTTAAGCGTATATACGGAGCAATGAGCGATGACAACGACAACCTATATCGTCAAGGGCATGGACTGCGCAGGTTGCGCCCGCGAAGTGGAAACGGGAGTTTCCCGGTTAGAAGGCGTGAAGACCGTGCAGGTTAATTTCGCCACGAGCAAGCTGTATTTGGAAGGTGATGTCCTGTTTGAAGCCTTGCAAAAGCGTGTCGAGTCACTTGGTAAATCGGTTCACCCTGTTACTGAGATTACAAACGAGTCTGTACTCCCAATGCGTGGTGGCGTGATCGGCTTCTGGGATTACTTGCTCAAGCGACGCGAAACGCGACTAGCGCTGATCGGTGGGGCGGTCGTCGTGCTGACTTTCATTCTGTCTACACTCATTTTGCTTCCAGAAACGCTCGTTGCCATTGCCTATACTCTGGGCATGGCAATTACCCTCTATCCCATTGCACGCAGCGGAATCAACACCCTGCGGATCAACCGCGAATTTAACATCAACCTGCTCATGAGTATCGCCGCCATCGGCGCGATCTGGATCGGGGAATATCTTGAAGGCGC
Organism: uncultured Chloroflexota bacterium; assembly: GCA_937927665.1. Lineage (GTDB taxonomy): Bacteria > Chloroflexota > Anaerolineae > Aggregatilineales > Phototrophicaceae > Flexifilum. The sequence goes on along the minus strand of CALBRY010000132.1, from coordinate 36,076 downwards.
AACAGTCATTTTTCTGTTCGCCATTGGCGAAGCGCTCGAAGGTTACACCACTGACCGCGCCCGTGATAGCATTCGCGGCTTGATGGCGCTGAAGCCAATGCAAGCTGTGCGCTTACGTGCTGGTATAGAACAGACTGTCCATGTCGATGTGTTAGAAATTGGGGATATGCTGCTTGTGAAACCAGGGGAGAACATCCCGATGGATGGGATGATCCTTACGGGAGCAAGCAGCATCAATCAAGCCCCGATCACGGGCGAAAGCGTTCCTGTCCCCAAAGAAAGGAATGACGAGGTCTTCGCCGGTACGATCAACGGAGAAGGAGCGCTGACGATCCGTGTGACTCACCTCGCCGCTGATAACACCCTGAGCCGAATCATCAAACTGGTCGAAGAAGCGCAAAGCGTTCGCGCACCGAGCCAGCGCATGATCGACCGTTTTGCCCATTATTACACACCTGCTGTCGTGGTGATCGCAGCATTAGTCGCCATATTGCCGCCTTTGTTGTTCAACCAACCCCTCTACGACACCTCCACCGAACACGGCTGGCTTTATCGGGCGCTGTCGATGCTGGTGATCGCTTGCCCGTGTGCGCTCGTCATCAGCACCCCGGTGACTGTGATCAGCGCGATCACGGCGGCGGCAAGGCGCGGGGTATTGATCAAAGGCGGTGCGTTTCTAGAGGCGCTTGGTACGGTCAAGGCATTCGCCTTCGATAAGACAGGAACGCTCACCGAGGGCAAACCCGCTGTGCTCCATTGGCAATCGTTGGACTGTGCAACGGGCGAGTCTTGCGCCACCTGCGATGATGTGCTGGCGTTAGCTTCAGCCGTGGAACGACGGACGACACATCCGTTAGCACGGGCAGTGGTCGATGCGGCTGCTGAACGCCAATTGAATACGGCATACACTGCTGCCGAGGCAGTCGAAATGTTGGCAGGGCGTGGTGTGCGCGGAAAAGTTAACGGCAGCATGATCACGATTGGCAGTCATCGCCTTTTCGATGAACGATTCCCGCATACACCGGACTTGTGTCAAATCGTGACTAGTGAGGAAGCGCAAGGGCGCACGGTTATGCTCGTAGCGGAAGGAGAGCGAGTTCGCGGCTACATTGCATTGGCAGACACAGTGCGTGAAACCAGTCGGGCGGTCATAGCTGAAATGAACATGCTAGGACTACCGACGGTCATGCTGACAGGCGACAACCGTGTGGTGGCGCAAATTGTAGGCGATCAAATTGGCGTGACGGATGTCCGGGCGGAACTCCTGCCACAGCACAAGGTCGATGCAGTGAAGGGTTTACTGGCACGCTACGGCAATGTGGCGATGGTTGGAGATGGGGTGAACGATACACCCTCCCTAGCGGCATCAACGGTGGGTATTGCAATGGGCGGAGCAGGCAGCCCACAAGCGCTCGAAACCGCCGATATTGCATTGATGGGCGATGATCTGCGTCAGCTTCCATTTGTAGTGGAACTAGCCCGTTTCGCCCGTCATCTGATCCTACAGAATGTCGCGCTTAGTTTTGGTATGAAGGCGATCTTCTTGGTGCTGGCATTCTTTGGGGTTACGTCACTCTGGGTGGCAATTCTGGCAGATGTTGGCATGTCGCTTATGGTCACTTTGAATGGTATGCGTCCGTTAGCGTTTGATTACAAGGTGAAAGCTGTTGGTGAAAATCCGGTTCGCATTCCAGATGACGTCGCATTTAGTTGTGCCTTTAGCAGTAGTGTGGCATCAGATCAACACACTTCACGGAGTGAACGCTGAGTTGATGCCGCTGCTCCGGATGACCGTACCCAACGGCAAAGAACGGTTGCCCTTTACACAGGTGCCTTTGCAACAGCCATTGTTCGGAAGTTGGCTGCTGCTGTTTGGGGTACTGCCATTTGACCGTCATCTGCTTCAACTCGATCACGTCTGGGAAGGAGGCTTCAGTGAAAATTCCAAGTCGCTTGTTCATCGTGTATGGCGACATGACCGCACCATTGTTTCCACCGATACAGGCTGCACATTGACAGATTCACTTCAGTTCGAGCCACGTATACCGCTGATCGGGTACATGTTGCTGCCGATTGTGCGCTACGTTTTTCGTCATCGTCATCGTCACCTGCGTCAGTGGTTTGGTTCATCGGGAAGGTAAGCCAAAATGATCAACACAAACTTTTGGAACCGTCTACGTTACACACTATACACACCATTTTATGATGGTGTGATACGTGCGTTGGACAGTTCACGTCAACACGCCATAGAACTTCTTGCATTGCAACCTGATGAGCGCATTTTGATTGTTGGGGCAGGAACGGGGGAAGATTTACGCTATCTTCCCCAAGACATAGACATCACAGCGATTGATCTTACGCCGTCCATGGTCGAACAGATTCGTCGCAAAGCGATGTCGCTCAACCACGACGTGGCAGTGTCAGTGATGGACGGACAAGCGCTGAAGTTTCCATCTGAGTATTTCGATGCCGTCGTATTGAATCTGATCGTCGCCGTTATTCCTGATCCGATTGCTTGTGTGCGTGAAGCGGCGCGGGTATTGAAACCCGACGGGCGAATCGTTGTGTTCGATAAATTTCTGGACAACAACAGCAAACCGTCATTCATGCGGCAGTTAGTGAATATCTTTGCGCGGATAGCAGCCACCAATCTCAATCGTCAACTGCGCCCCATTGCCGAAACAGCATTTCTCTGTATTACCCATGAAGAGCCAGCGGCAAAATACGCACAGCTTGGGTTCAAAATCGCGCTTCTGAGGAAATGTCTATGAAAAACAAGACTTGGTGGATGCGCCTTATTGAAGCTTTGACGCTGATTTTTGCACTCGTCGCTCTATTTTCTCCTTTTGCCGCTATCCTGCTGCCTGCCGTGTTACAAGCTATCTCCGCAAACGGACAGAGCGACCTGTCCGTTTCCAAGGCGTGGGTGCGACCTATCGCTGTGTCGATGGCTGGCAGTGACATGGAAGGTATGACCATGAACGACAGCGTGACAGCCGCTTACATGGTCATTGAAAATCGTGGTGGTGGGGCAGACAAGCTAATTGGAGTATCGACAGACGTAGCCTCGATTGCTGAAATTCATCAAACCCAAATCGATGAAATGGGCGTCGCACGAATGAGACCACAACCTGAAGGAGTTGAAATACCGTCCAACTCGACTCTGCTGATTGAACCATTGAGCTATCACATTATGCTCAGTGGTTTGACCCGCACTTTGGAGAGAGAGCAAGAAATCACTATCCAACTTACCTTTGCTTCTGGAACGGTGTTAGACATTTTTGCTATTGTCGCTGATTTTCCACCTGAATAGTAAATGCCGCAGAGATACCGCGAGATACCAAATGTTTGATCACGAAAACAGCTTTGTATTGTCCGAAGTATTGGAAGATACCCAGCCGATTAAAACGCAAGACGAGTCCGCAGAGAAACCTAGTGGGCACGATAAATTAGGTTGGCTATGCCTGATTGGAGCCGTACTATTCACACTTGCCACCGCTATCCTCTTCGTCATGCCGGATACATCTCCTTCAGCAGAAGTCGATAATGGAGAAACTCGCTCAACTGCTGTTGCTGTGATACCGACTCTGATTATGGAAACTCCGCTTGCCAATGAAGGGACTGGTTCAGGACTGACAACTGATGTGCTGATGCCAACACTTAGTCCTCAAGATGCTTCACAGTTGCTTAGTACGCCGCCCTTTACGGTCACGCTTAATTCTATAGATTTCACACGCAACGTTTACGATCCGTTTACCTTCATTCCAGACAGAGCGCGTACAGAAACAATCCAGTACATCGCTGTGTCAGGGGATACGATGGGCGCAATTGCCGAGCGTTTCGGACTGCGACCTGAGACACTCGCATGGTCGAACCCACGTTCGTATATCCAAATTTTACAGCCAGGTAATGTGTTGAATATCCCTCCGGTGGACGGTGTAATTTATGCTGTTCTTGGCGAAGAGACTATAGCGTCTATAGCAGAACAGTATAACGTCGATCCCTACGCCATTATCGACTCGGAATACAACAACCTATTTGGAACAACCCCTGAGACGCTGTTGCCAAGCGGCGAACGAGTAGTCGTGGAGGGTGGAGTAGGCGAGCAAATCGCTTGGTCGCCTCAAGTGGTGCGCGTTGCAGCCAGCGGCAGCGGCGGAAATACCAGAAGTGGTGGGCAAATCTCCTTCTCGCCGGGCGATCCGGGAAGCTGTGGGCTTGTTGATAATCCTGGCGGCGGCAGTGGATGGGTAAGACCGATTAACGGATACACATGGATACGGGGTTACGCCTCATGGCATCCTGCTGCTGATTTAGCTGTTCGAGAGGGGACGACGGTCGCTGCCGCAAACAGTGGGCGCGTTATCTTCGCAGGCTGGAATACCTTTGGATACGGTTATACCGTCGTGGTTGCACATGGTCCGTTCACGACGATTTATGCTCATCTCAGCGCTATCAGTGTCAGCTGCGGACAGGATGTTTCTGCTGGTCAAGTGATTGGTGCATCGGGTAATTCGGGCAATTCATCTGGTCCACATCTTCACTTTGAGCTGCGCTACAACGATGTGCCGCAAGACCCTACCTATACAGTGGCATTATGATTCGGTCAACTTTGTATTAATTCGTGTGGAAACAGAAACTGTGAATTTGGGTAAAGTAAACCCGCAACGAAAGGAAGTTTTCAATGTCTAACCAAACTCAGGTTACACCTCTTAAGTCATACGGTGGTCAAGCAGTCCTTGAAGGCGTGATGATGCGCGGCGCACACGTCGCAGCGATCAGCGTTCGCGCCCCTGATGGCAGCATCGTCATCCACGAACAACCTCTAAATGCTGCTTTGTATCGTGGACGTATCAGCAAGACACCCTTTGTACGTGGCATGGTCGGATTGTGGGACGCACTCGGCTTAGGGACGCGGGCGTTATTGTGGTCGGCAGATGTCGCCGTTGGCACGGATGAGAAAATGAATTTTAATGGCCCGCTTGGCTGGGGAACGCTGGCGTTCTCGCTTATCTTTGGCATCGGTTTGTTTTTCGTGCTACCTACTGCGCTTGCCAGTGGCATTGAAACGCTGCTAGCGGTCGAGCAACCCTTTATCACAAACACAATTGAAAGCCTCGTTCGATTTGGGCTTCTGATCGGATATATGTGGCTGATCGGACGTTTACCCGATGTAAAACGTTTGTTTGGCTATCATGGAGCGGAGCACAAAACGATCAATGCGTATGAGGCGGGCGCGGAACTTACACCAGAAATCGTCGCCAAGTATCCAATAGAACATCCGCGATGCGGAACCGCGTTTCTCTTGATGGTTGTCGTAGTCAGCCTGTTTGTCTTTTCGATTATCGGAAGACCTTCGCTTGTGTTGCTTATCGTGTCACGAATCGTACTAATCCCTTTTATCGCTGGAATCGCTTACGAGATCATTCGCTTCACAGCAAAGCACATGGATCACCCTGTCATTCGCCTCGTGGTGAAACCGAACCTCGCACTGCAACATTTGACCACTCGTGAACCCGATTTGCAAATGCTTGAGGTTGCTATCTCGGCGTTCAATCGCGTTCTGCAATCTGAACAAAAAGCAGGTGCTTCAGAAACGGCTATTCCTATCACAACGGCAAAGGTAATATAAGTTCAGGAGAAGCAGCATGAATCAGATCAAACAGTATGTGCAAACCATCGAGACTAAGAAACTGTTGTACGGAACTGCAGGACTATCCGTTGCTGCGGCTTTCGTGCATGGCATCGTGACACCGGAACATTTTGAAGAATGGTGGGGATACGGAACTTTTTTCCTGATAGCAGCATTAGCTCAACTCTTCTACGGATTGTTCTTGGTGTTTCAACCTTGGCAGCCCGACCCGATCCGGGAAACTAAGGGGTTTTCAGTCACGTATCTTTACTGGGCAGGTATCATCGGCAACGGATTTTTGATTGTGTTATATCTTGTCACACGAACTGTCGGAATACCTTTTTTTGGTCCTGAAGCCGGAGAAGTTGAGGAAATCACAGTCCTAAGTTTGGTCTCGAAGATGCTAGAGGCGATCTTGATTATTGCGCTCTTTATCCTGCTTCGACGCCCAAGCATAGAGACCAATCAAGGTATGTAGCCAAGACTATATTCGTTCCGCTATTTTCACATCAAATCGATCAACAGGAGCAATAAGGCACATGACAACGAATTCATCTGAAACAATTCAGACGGAGAAATCGCCGAAAACTATTCGGTCTGGATTATGGACAACTGTGCGTGCTAATTTGGGCTACCTTGCTTGGGTACAAACGCTGGTAGCAACAGGCGGAAGTCTGTATTTCAGTGAAATAATGAAGTTTGTCCCGTGTGTGTTGTGTTGGTATCAACGTATTATGATGTACCCGCTTGTGCTGGTTATAGCTGTTGGGATTTTGCTGCGCGATCACCGACTTCAAGTTTACGTGCTGCCTATCAGTCTGTTGGGGCTAACTATCTCAATTTATCACAACCTGCTTCAATATGGCGTGATTTCTGAAGCTATTGCCCCGTGTACCGCCGGCGTTTCATGTACAACCCCATGGATTAACTGGTTTGGGTTTATAACGATTCCCCTGTTATCCCTAACAGCCTTTTCTGTCATTACTCTCTGCATGATTTTCTACAAACGGGATGAGATTTCTCATGACGAAGACATATAAAAGCAAGCGCCGTAAAAAAACAAGTGCGTCGCAAGACAGGAAAGTATTTCTGGCGATAGGCGCGATTACGCTCGTAGTGATGTTGGCTGTATTTGCCATCACCGCCTCAAATCAGCAAGTGGAAGTCTTCGATAACGCGGTTTTGGTGCGCCCTGATAGTCCGACTTTAGGTCCATCAGATGCCGAAGTAACCCTCGTCGAATTTCTTGACCCGGAATGTGAGTCATGCCGTGCCATGTCTGCATCCGTCAAAGAAATGCTTGACCTATATGAAGGTCGCATCCGCCTCGTTGTGCGCTATTTCCCTCTGCATAACAACTCGGTGTTAGCTGCTGCAACAACCGAGGCGGCAGGTTTGCAAGGGATGTACTGGGAAATGCAGGAGTTGTTATTTGAGCATCAGTCAGAATGGGGCGAGCAAAGTACTCCTCAAACTGATTTATTTGTTCAATACGCCCAAGAATTGGGATTAGACATCCCCCAATTCACGACAGACCTAAACCGAGCTGATATTCAAGAGCGTATAGCACGTGACCAAGCAGATGGTGAGGCTGTAGGTGTTGACGGAACTCCAACGTTCTTTGTTAATGGTCGTCGGCTAGAGCAGTTGAGTCGAGCGTCATTGATAAACGCCATTGATGCGGAACTGCGGTGATGTAGGCTCGTAGGATTACCATATCGCTAATGTTTAGAGGAGTACAAGTTGCATCGGCTTAAATCGAATTCGACCAATATGATGATCGGCATTATCGCTACTTGTATACTGCTGATTACGGGATGTGGGGCGACAACGAATCATCCCACACTTACTCCCTCAACATCGGTGGCTCCATTGACTATATCTGTTACTGCGTCGATAGAAGAATCCCAACGACAGGGGGAACTGCTGTTCAATGGGATAGCAACTTGTAATGCCTGTCATACAGTTAATGCCGTAGGTGGACTAGTTGGACCTGATTTAGTCGGAATTGCTGTTCGCATAGTTGCGAGCCATTCTGATTTATCAGTCGAGGCAGCGCTTGAACTGGAAATTGTGGACCCTACAGAACACGTCACTGAAAACTTTCGCGGTGATCTAATGCCTTTAAACTATGTCGATATATTAACGCCTCAGCAAATTCAAGACATCGTAGCTTATTTGGTTTCGCTAGAGTAAATCACATGTTGGCGAGTATATTGATGGCAAAAACGCAGCTTTGCAAAACAACATCTTTACGGAGTCGCGGGATTATCAGTTGGGCAGGGTCAACAGAATAGGCGGCTTATGTCATTGAAGGTACTTATTGTGGAAGATGAACCTGAATTTGCCGACTATTTACGACGTGGCTTGACCTATGATGGTTATCATGTTCGCATCGCTACATCTGCTGAAGCAGGGCTAGAGGAAGTTCGTCGAAGTCAACCGGATCTGATTATTTTCGATGTGATGCTGCCTATCATGGATGGCTTTACGGCGTGTCGTCATTTGCGTCGGTCAGGGTATGTCGGACCCTTGTTGCTGTTGACAGCCCGTGACGCAGTGTATGATCGTGTAACTGGTTTAGACGCTGGCGCTGATGATTACATGGCAAAGCCTTTTGAATTTGAAGAACTCCTAGCGCGTTTGCGGGCGCTCCTCCGTCGAAGCAATCACAACACCACAACAATCACTTTTGCGGATATAGAATTAGACGTTCGCGGTCATACCGTGTCTCGTCGCGGCTCGACTATCCAACTTACACGCACTGAGTTTGAATTATTACAGTTCCTTCTATCGCATCCCGAACAAACTTTAACTCGCGCATCTTTGCTTGAAAATATCTGGGGTATCACATCAGAATTAAATTCTAACGTTCTCGACATCTATATTTCTAGGCTTCGTCAAAAACTTGGCGAACCCATTCTGATACAGACTGTGTTTGGTATTGGCTACCTTCTAAAGCAATGATCTCTCTAAAATGGCGACTCACGCTGTGGTATGTCGTTTTCACACTGCTTGGGCTGCTGGGCTTAATGCTCATTTCCTATTCGATGCTTTCGCTATCTCTTCAGAATGAGATTGATCGAACGCTCACGGAACGCGCCAACCATGTCGTTGACGCGCTTACTATTACACCGACACTTCCTATAAACGGTGTGTCTTTGGGAACAACTGATGAATTCAGTGAGCCAGGCGTCTTTTTGCAAATCCTGAATGCCAATGGGGAAGTGGTCGCCCGGTCATTCAATTTAGGTACGAGGACACTCCCATTACCATCTTTGCATGAGATGGAAGAGCTCGCTCCATCCTTCCATACACTGCGTATTGATGAGCAATCCGTTCGCATCTACTACAAATTACTGACGCGCGATGGCAGAATTGCAGGCGCAGTACAAGTTGGTCAATCTCTGATTGGTTTAGAAACCACTCTGAACCAACTGCGATTGATATACACGGTTGGCGCCATCGTCGTGCTGCTGTTCGGTTTGATCACTGGTTGGAGCGTTTCGCATTTCGGCTTAAAGCCTGTCGTTCGTCTCACAAATACAGCAAGGGACATCGTTGGCGCGGAAGACCTTATTCGTCGTGTGCCGCCGCCCAGAACAAAAGATGAAATTGCTGTGTTAACAGCAACTTTCAACCATATGCTGGATCGGCTTCAATCTTTGTTTGAAGGGCAGCGTCAATTCTTAGCTGAAGTTGCACACGAACTGCGTACTCCCCTAAGTTCCATGTTAGGAAATGTCGATCTGATCGTTCGTTATGGAGAAGATGCAGAACGGCGAACCGAGACTATTAGGGCGCTTCAACGTACTGGACGGCATGTGACGCGATTATTGGATGATTTGCTGCTTTTGCCGCAATCTGAAGCTGGTTGGCATCTCCAAATGCGTCCAGTATCCCTCGACGATATCCTAATCGAAGTTTACGAAGCCTCAATCGATCCAAAACTCCAACTCCAAACATGTGAACGCACCTTGGTACTTGGCGATCCAGATCGGTTGCGACAGGTGCTCATCAATCTGGTTGACAACGCTATAAAGTATTCGGCTTCAGAGAGCGTCATTACACTCGACCTATGGCGGCAAGAGCAGCGTATCTGGACGCAGGTCAGAAACACGGGCGGAGGAATATCGAGCGAAAACCTATCACATCTTTTCGAACCCTATTACCGCCTCAATCAACATGCTCAACAGTCCGGTACAGGGCTAGGTTTAACGATTGTGCGTTGGATCGTACAGGAACATGGCGGTGAAATCAGTGTTGAAAGTTCTCCCGAACACGGTACGACCGTCAAATTTTGGCTGCCAGAACATGTTCTGATGGACAAGTCTTAAATTATTTCGTTAAAACTTGCCCATGTACCTTTCATGTGCTTTTTAGGACTCCGCCGCCGCGTTCTCGATCTCTGCCAGCTCTGCTTCAATCATTAATATAAATGTGTCGAGAGGCTGTGCACCGATCAATATCTTCCCGTTGATAAAGAATGTCGGTGTACCGGTTACGCCAAGATTCTGTCCAGCGATGTAATCCTGAATGATCTCATCACGGTGAAGCTCACCATCATAACAAGTTGTGAAAGTTGAGATATCCATCTCTAACGCTGTCGTGTAATTCATGAACGCTGCACGATTCAATTGATCTGGCGCAGCGTACAGCATGTCGTGGAATTCCCAAAACATGCCCTGATCGTCTGCACACTCAGCGGCTAGTGCTGCCAACTGCGACTCCGGTCCCAGCACTGGATAGTCTCGGAATACGATGCGTAAACTGCCATCAAACTGTTCCATCAACGGTTCAATCGTTTCATCATTGAATCGCTTGCAGTATCCGCAGCGGAAATCGGCGAACTCGATCATCGTAATTGCTGCATCTTCCGGTCCTCGTGTCGGATTCCCGGCAGAATCGACGGTGTAACGGGTGTTTGGGTCTGGATTACCGCCACTTACCCCTTGAGATACTGCCGCAACTGCTGTCCCTACCGCTTGCTCGATGAGCGCTTGATTGTCGGCGTCACGCAGTTCGCTTGAAGCGATGTTTGCATGTTGGTCAACCCGCTCATAAGCCGAATAACCGATGACGAGACCTACAAATAGGAAAATCGCCGCGATAAATAGGTGGCTAAACGCCGCGTGAGGAGAGATTGAAGCAACAGGCTGATTAGCGACAGAAACTGTCGTCTCAGGCAGTGCATTCTCGGATACCGGCGTATTCATATTAGAAGTCACAAGCATTCCTTCGAGTTCGTTTTACTATATCTTCCATATTACATCACACCCCAAGAACCTTTATGTCTCCAACGACCTGAAAACAAAGTTCTCATCAATTTGACAGAACTTGGCGAGAACTTTCTAACCCTATCGAGCTAAATTTCACGAAGTTACGATGACTAAAAAATGAGCGCATCAAAAGCACTTTAATTTGCTGATCTGTGCAATTGTCTCGAACGGTAAGCGATGAACCGAAAAGAACGCACCATATTTGTGACGATTATCGTCAATCTCCTGCTCATTCTCTTCAAATTCTGGTTAGCAGGGGCGTCTGGAAGTGAAGCGCTTCAAGCAAGTGCTGTTCATTCTGTTACCGATGCTGCGATTGGCGTGTTTGTTTTGCTTGGACTGTTCATCGGTCGTTGGGATGCATCACGTCCAGCGGTCAAACAGCGGTTTAGCCAGATTGAGAATTGGATCGCGCTGCTCGTTGCAGCAGCGATTTTCTACGTAGCCTACGACATCATCATTGAAGTATTGGGCGGCGAAACGCCCGAACTCCGAAACCTAGGCGTGATTACCATTGCTTCTCTGATCACGGTAGCCGCAGCTTACTTCATTGCACGTTACAAGCTTTATGTAGGTAAGCAGACCAATTCGCCTGCGCTGCTCGCCAGCGGCGCACACTCGCAAATGGACATTTATGCGGCGATTGTCGTCGTGATCGGTCTGGCAGGATCCGCGCTAGGGTTACCCAATCTTGACAGAGCAGCAGCGGCGGTTGTTGTCGTATTCATTGTATTTTCGGGTTACGAAATTGCCGTTTCTGCAATCAATGCGCTTCGCAAACGTGAAGTATTAGACATTGAGGATGAGGCTGGTCATCAACATACACACAGTAGGTTACCGCGCTTATTCCTTCCAGTTGCGGGCATACTTCTGCTAGTTGTGTACTTGTTGTCCGGCTTATATGTTGTACAGCCTGGAGAGATTGGCGTTGTCCGTCGATTTGGGCAGGTAATTGTGCCTGATGTTGGACCGGGGCTGAACTACCGGTTGCCTTCGCCCATTGATCGTGTTGACATTGTGAATGCAGCGTCCATCCGACGCGCTGAACCACCGGCGAGCCTGATGCTTACGGGCGATCAAAATCTGATCTCGGTACGCTTCAGCCTTCATTATGTCGTGACCGATGCGGCGGCTTTTCTGTTGAACGTCGATGATCCAGCCCGGTTGGTCACCCAGGCAGGCGAGTCCGCAATGCGCCAAGTGGTTGCTCAAGAAGGCGTAGACTCGCTGCTGACGGTCGATAAGGCAGAAATTGAAGAAAGGGTAACTACGCTTACGCAGTCCACGTTGAATACGTATAACGCTGGACTGGAAATTGTCGGCATACAACTTCTCGAAAGCAATCCGCCGTCTGAAGTTGCGGATGCGTTTCGTGCTGTTGCTAGTGCGCGTGAGGATCAAATTACATTTATCAATGAGGCACAGGCTTATGCCAATGAGACAATTCCCATTGCACGCGGCGATGCTGCGACAACCGTCCAAGACGCAAATGCCTACAGTTCTGAAAACAGCGGTCAGGCAATTGGCGAAGCGGCATTGTTTACCAGTCAGCAGGTTGCTTATGCGGAGTCTCCTGAAATCACCCGTCTACGTATGTATCTTGTTGCGATGGAAAGCATTCTGCCGGGTGTTCGCAAATTTATCCTCGACCCAAGTATTCGGCTCGAAACAACTGATTTGTGGTTTCAAGGCGACAGCAGCATCCAGTCGCTGCCACTCCCGTAAGGATGGAGTTTCCATATGAAAATTCTGCGAAATGTTGTCATTGTTGTGATTGCCCTCAGTTTTTTGGCGCTCAATCTGGTTTTCTTCCAAGTTGATGCGACTGAGGCGGCTGTTGTAACCCAATTTGGTGAGCCAGTACGCACGATCACTGACCCGGGTTTGTATACTAAGCTCCCTGATCCTTTTCAGACTGTAGTTCGTATCAATACTCAGCTTCAAGTATACAACCTGCCGCGAACCGAGTTCCTGACCAGTGACCGAAATAATATCGTGCTTGAGGCTTACGCAACTTGGCAGGTCACAGATGCACTGCTATTTTTACGAACGGTACGCACTACAGCGAACGCTCAAATCCGGTTGGCAGACATCATCAATTCAGAGATCGGCAGCGCATTCGGTCAGGTTGAGCTGCGGCAGCTCGTATCGACGGATACAACGCAGGTGAGATTATCCGAAACACTCTCAGTAATCAGTGTGGAATCTGCCGCACGCACAGTTGATTTCGGTTTCACAGTAACGGACGTGCGACTTCGAGAATTAACCTTTCCACAAGCGAATCTGACAAGCGTGTTTCAACGCATGAGGTCAGAGCGCGAGGCAATAGCGAGGCAGCTTCGATCTGAAGGCACAGAACAAGCAGCACTCATTCGTGCTGACGCTGATGCCGCCTCTGCTCAAATACGCGCCGATGCTAATCAGGAGGCTGCGGAGATCCGCGGTCAAGCAGATGCGGCTGCCATTGCCATCTATGCTGCCGCTTTTGGATTAGACCCAGAGTTTTATCAGTTCTCGCGCACGTTACAGGCATATGGGGCGTTCATTGACCAGAACACAACTTTAATCCTGCCGTCCGACTCGCCGTTGCTGAATTATCTCAATACAGCGGGAACTAGCTTTTCGGTGAGTCCACTCGACGAAGACGACCCGGCTGATGCTCCACCAACAGGGGTAGTTACGCTTGAGCCAACGCCAATGCCCACATCTGAGGGAAGTTGAATTCGATGAACGAGACTCCGCCAATACCGCCCGAGCGACCATCTATCAATTGGGGCAATGTACGAGATAGTATCATTAAAGCGTTACGACGTTTTGCTCGCTTTGTAGTAGGGGATGGAGAATCTCCCCTTACAGATTTGCGGTCTGCATTTGGCAATCTTAAGCCCGGTCGTATCCTATTAGGATTAGTGATTTTAGCCATTCTCGGATACTTGCTAACAGGCATATACGTTGTCGCACCGGGTGAAGCGGCGGTTGTGCGACGTTTTGGTGCGGTCGTCGAACCCAACGTCGCGCCGGGGCTGCATTACCGACTCCCTTCGCCTATTGATCGTGTTGACATCGTGAACGTCAGCGAGGTTCGCCGCGAGGTGGTCGGCGTGGTAGCGCCTGAAGAGGATCATGACCATCCCGAACCGCCTTCAAAATTACAGGTTTTGTCCGGTGATACCAACGTCATTGATGTCGAGATCATCGTCCAATATCAGGTGGGTGATCCTGCCGCTTACCTCATCAATGTACAATACGCTCCTTATCGCCTTGTGCGCGATTCAGTGCGTCAAGCGGTGACAAGTGTAATGGGGCAACTGCCAGTCGATTCGATTTTAACGACGGAGCGCCAAACCCTTCAAAATTCCATTCGCGCCGAAACTCAGCAGCGTCTGGACGCTTATAACAGCGGACTGGTCATTGTTGGCATTAATTTACAGAAGGCTTTTCCTCCCGACGAAGTAGCAAATGCTTTTATCGATGTGAGTAGCGCACGTGTAGACAGAGAACGCGCAATCAACGATGCCAACGGCTATGCCAACAGCCTACTTCCTCAAACACGAGGACAAGCTCAACAGATACTTGCCGATGCATCAGCCTATCGGTCAGATATCGTCGGACAAGCAAACGGCGAGGCACAGGCATTCGAGGCGATCTTGGCGGAATACCAGACGAATTCAACAATTTACGGGGAAGATATCACCCGTTATCGTCTGTTTTTGGAGACATTGGAGTTGATCCTGCCGCGTGTGCAAATTTACGTAGTCAATACGCAAAATGGTGAAACAGTGAATCTGCGCTTGCTCGGCAGCATGTCACCCTCCGAAACTTCCACTCCGTGAACGATTCCCATCAGCAAGGTTTATAAAGTATGAGTCAGGGTTGGAAACAGATCTGGGAAGACATACTCAATTCGATTCGAGGCGATGTCAGGTCGGAAACGGCTGCCCCAAGCGGTGAACCAGAAGTCGAATCGGGTGAAAAGGTAGAACCAATTGAAGTAGAGGTAGCTGAACAACCTGTCGAACCTACCTTACCCATCACCGAAACTGTTTCGCTTGAGCAAGCGGAACCTGTCGCTGACATACTGCCAGAAACGCATCCTACTGATGTAGTGAGCGTACCTCAAATTCTCGCTACGGACGTTGCAACTTTGCCGACTCGGCGGCTCGTCTGGCAGAATGCTGTACTCGTGATCGCCATCGTAAGTGTCGCGGCGTTCGTATGGATTTCGCGTAGCAACGGTTCAATTTTAGCACCCCAACCGCCTGCCCCCGACGTTATCGCTACATTCAACGGCGGACAAATTACCATTGCAGACCTCGAAGAACATCTGGCACTGCTTGTGCCAGACGAATTTCAACAGGTCATGAATTCACCGTATATACTCCAACAGGTAGTTCAAGACATAGTGACAGACGAACTTGCCCGGCAATGGGCAATCGAACGTCAGCCTGACACTGACGAGACATTTGCTCATACCATGGAACATATCACTGAGGAAATCAATCTAGAGTCTTTTGACTCGCAAGTACACGAGAATGCTG
Source organism: uncultured Chloroflexota bacterium (assembly GCA_937927665.1). GTDB lineage: Bacteria > Chloroflexota > Anaerolineae > Aggregatilineales > Phototrophicaceae > Flexifilum. The sequence goes on along the minus strand of CALBRY010000132.1, from coordinate 20,627 downwards.
CCATAGTATCCGAGAGTGAAATCCAAGACTACTATTATGCTAACCGTGAGCAGTTTGGCGATCAAACGCTTGATGCCGTTCGTGAAACAATTCGACAAATGTTGGTTGCCGAACGTGAGCCGGATTATATCGAAGAATACATTCAGCGACTTCGAGACAATGCCTCGATTACTCGCAACTTCGAACTTCTAGATGTGCCTACCCCGACTGAAGATGATTTGCGCCGCTATTACACCGAGAACGCAACCCAATTTACGCTTCCGACACAGGTCATTGTGGATGAACTGGCGTTCCCGATTGGACAAGATGAAAGCGCGGCACGTCAGCAAGCGGATGATGCACTCTTAAGCATTCGGTCTGGTGCGACGTTTGATCAGGTTGCTCAAGAGGCTACCAGCGTCGTTTTGAATGCCGCCTCAACTGTCTTAGCAGGTTCAAGAGGAGAGGAGTGGGAGAGTCCAGTTTTTGAACTTACTGAGGGAGAAATGAGCGCTGTCTTCCGTGCTGGAAACTCGTTATATATTGTGCGTCTGATATCATTTGAAGATGAACGAACACTAACATTTGAGGAAATACGCGAGCTTATGCTGCCGATTGTCCAGCAGCAGCAAACAGATATTTGGTTTGAGCAAAACTCGGATAGAACCCTATTCACGCTCGAAGGACGTAGGTACACCGTAGGACAGTTTTATCAAGAGTATCAAGAATTATCGCCACTCGATCAGGCACAGTTTGTCGGCTCCGAGGGAATGCGTAATTTGGCGGATCAACTCATCGAGCGTCTTCTGCTCGTGGACGATACCTATGATCAACTGTTAGACTCGCAAAATCAACCATTGACCGATGAAACGCGCTTACAAGTCCTTAAACAAATGCTTCATCAAGAAAACGTAGATGACCAAATCGAAGTTACTGACGAAGAAATGCGGCAGTTTTACGCTGAAAATCAGGAGATGATGGTTCAGCCTTCACAAGCGCGTATTCGCTATATACGTATCGATTTAGGATCGAGCGAAGATGAGGCTCAGCGAGCGCGAGAACGGGCGAATGAAGCTTACAATCGGCTCATTCCTAGCACGTTACAAACGGGTGAAGACTTTGCCACAATAGCGCAAGAATATTCAGAAGATACGCAAACAGCAGCCAATGGGGGAGAGCTTCCGCGTTGGATCGGAGAAGGGGATGATCTCCTTGCTGAAATGGAGCTGCATCCGTTTCACGAGCGGATTCTAACATTACAGCCTGGCGAAATCAGTCCAGTTTTTGAATTTGGTGGCAGTCTTTATATCGTTCAGGTCATTGAGCGCACCGAACCAGGGATTGTGACGTTTGAGCAAGCGCAGCCATCGATTCAGGAATATCTCTATCAGCAAGAACACGAAGCCATGTCTGTACAATTGGAGAACAGTTTGCTGGAGCAGGCGGGTTTCACAATCTATCCCAGTGTGTTGGAAGCGTATTTCAACCAAGATATTATACCCAGCCCATAGTCAAATCGTTTTGAATCGTTAGGGTTAATGCCATAAGCAGTTTAAGTGCATAGAGATGATAGGGAGAAGGCATAAATGTCCCTTCCACATGACTTTAAGGAAATCGAACCATATAATACTCGAAAAAAGACTCAACCTTCTCGTCGTAAGGTCGGTGTTTTTATTGTAGGCAGTGTTCTCTTTTTAATTATGGCTATCATCGCCGGACTATTCGTCTTTCAAAACGTGCTGCGTCCCAGTCAACAGCAGCGTGTAATTAACATATTGCCTTTCATGGGTACATTTCTAAATCAACCCGATGAGGACGCCCGTATACCAACAGCTGAACCAAACCCGAACAGTGGTATCTCAGCTGAAGACCTACTACAGATGCCATTTTCTACGCCAACTTCGCCACCTCAAGCACCGAGTCCAACGCCACCTGAGGGCGATGGTGGGTGATGGTGTTAACGACGCACCCCCACTGGCGGAAGCTAAAGTAGGCATCACGATAGGTGCAACTGGAACGGATGTTGCGCTAGAATAGAAACTGCTGATGTCGCCCTCATGGAGACGATTTAGAGCGACTCGTCTATGGATTGCGGCTAGGCAAGCGTAGCCAATCCGGTATGTGTCAAGCTCAGCAGCTTGTTGTAGTGGGTATGGTTGTTCGATCCATTCACCGTCCCCGGAGCAACTAAAGAACGTACAAACGATTTCCCTAGACAACATCAACAACAGATAGCCCTGTAGGCAGTAGTAAACCCGGTGATCATGAACGAGGACTTTGCCTATGAGTAGTGAAAGTCCTGAGTAGTGAGTGTTCCTGACCCAGATGCAATTCCTTGAGCGCTCAATGCGGACAAACCGCAAAGAAAAGGAGCATCTGGTAAGGATGGAAGGTGTGAAACGGTGGTGAACAAAAACGACGTGGACGTCTATTCGGAACAGCCAACATCATTAGAGCCGCCTCCACGTTGGTTGATGGGCTTGATTTTAGGTGGCGTACTCGCTTTGGTGATTGGCATTGTAGGGGGATTTATTGCATTTCGTGAGGTGCTTCTCCCCAGCCAACAACAGCGGGTGATCGCCCTGGTGCCATTTATGGAGAACTTTCTTCCCAATCGGTCCGCAGACGCCTATCTCCCAACATCAGCTCCCAATCCCAATCTTGTGGTTGCACCGGAAGATTTGCTCGATCTCACCATCGTTTCGACTCCGTTACTGCCCACAGAGACTATTCCACCTACATCGACAGCGACATCTGCCCATACAGCCACCTTTGCTCCGTCTGCTACAGCACTGCCTTCAATGACCCCGGTTGTTCCGACTTCAATCCCTATCGTGCCAACTCCGTCGGCGGCAAGCGCAGTCACATTACCACCCGATGCGCACCTCTATGGCTTTCAGCCGGTCATACAAACATGGAACAACTGTGGTCCTGCAACCATCACGATGAGTTTAAGTTATTACGCGTGGGGCGAAGATCAAGAGTATGCTGCCTCTTTCCTTCGTCCTGATGGGGAAGACAAAAATGTGACGCCGCGTGAAATGGTGCGGTTCGTGAATGAGCAAACCGGTGTTCGAGCGATTACGCGAATGGGAGGAACGCTTGAACTGCTCAAGGCGTTCCTCGCTAACGGCTTCCCCGTCATCGTATCTATCGGTTATGCTCCCGAAGGTGAAGATTGGCTCGGTCATTACCGGGCGATTGTCGGGTATAGCGATTTACGGCAGGTTTTCTTTGCTTACGATAGCTACCTTGGCACCGGCGAAAACGCAGATGGTATCACCATGCCATACGATGAGATGACTGAGGTATGGCAGCACTTCAACCGGAACTTCATCGTGCTCTATGAATCTGCTAGAGAGTCTGAAGTAGCAGAAATATTGGGAGAACGTAGCGATACTAACCGTGCGGCAGAACTTGCACTAGAGACAGCCCAACAAGAAGCGCGAAGCGATCCGCGAAATGGGTTTGCCTGGTTCAATATGGGGACTGCGCTGGTTGCGCTTGGAAGATATGAAGATGCCGCGGTAGCCTATGATCGTGCACGCCAACTCAATCTGCCTTTTCGAATGTTGTGGTATCAATTCGGTCCTTATGAAGCCTATTTCAATGTAGGGCGCTACGATGATGTTCTGGCGCTTGTCACCGCCAATCTCAACAACGGTGGTGAGTACGTTGAGGAAACGCATTACTGGCAGGGGCAAGCTTATTTAGCCCTTGGAAGAAATACAGAAGCAGCAGAGGCTTTTAGGCGAGCAGTAGCAGGCAATCAATTCTACGACACCGCACAAGAGGCACTCGCAGCGTTAGGATAGCTATGGGATTGGGATCGAAACAGCTTATTTGCCGTCAGCCTGTAAAAGGTAAAACGGGACGACTGCAAATTCGAGTTGATGGCGCTAAGCCTTTCTCTGGAGCGTTTTGTAAATCGTCGGAGACGTAATCATAGTGAATACCAATCTTTGGAATCGCTGGCGCTATACACTTTATGCCCCTATCTATGATCGAATCGTACGATCATTCGCTACCTCTCGTAAGCGATCTATCGAAATGCTTGCACTCCGACCGGGTCAACGAGTTCTGTTGGTTGGAGCAGGCACAGGGGAAGATCTGCAATTTATTCCAGATGGGGTAAGTATCACAGGTGTCGATATTACGCCCGCAATGGTTGATCAGCTTCGCCAGAAAAGTGAGGTATTGCAGCGCTCAGTTCAAGCAGAAGTGATGGATGGTCAATCCCTAGAATTCTCTACCGAAAGTTTCGATGCGGTGGTATTGCATCTCATCCTTGCGGTTATTCCCGATCCGATTGCCTGCATTCAAGAAGCTGTACGGGTTCTCAAAAAGGACGGGCAAATCGTGGTATTCGACAAGTTCTTGTCAGGCGATGAACAACCGTCTTTCGGGCGGCGAGTAGCAAACATAATAGCAAACGTCGCTTTTTCAGACATCAACCGAAGGCTCGAGCCCATTGTTAGTGCTGTACCACTTCAGCTTCTCCGGGAAGAACCGGCACCTTTTGGACGTTTTGGATACAAAATCGCACTTTATCGGAAGGTTTAATGTATTCTTTCCCATTGCGTAGCCGGGATTTTGAAGGAACAGCGGTAGATTGCTATGCAAAAGCAAATTGACAACAATGCTAATTCGATGTGATGCGACAGCAGACAGCGGCATGGATTCGTTTGCGCTGTGTACATGAAGGTTAATTAAAAAGATTTCAACCATCAACCCGGTGAACACTGACATGCGCCATCATATCGCTACGACGAAGTGGAGAACAGGTAGATTATGCTACAATACAAGTCAGAATTCTCTCCTAGCGAACAGGTAATCCGCCTTGGTTGAACGAAGGAGCACCCAAATGCCCCGTTGCTTGTACTTTCTACTGGTTACTCTTCTCATTTTGCTGTCCACAACTGCTCCTTTATTCGCCCAGGAGGATATCCATATTGTCCAAGCTGGAGAAAATCTGTTCCGTATCGCGCTCGAATACGATGTCGATGTGGCTGCACTCGCCCAAGTCAACGGGATCGTCAATACGTGGCAAATTTATGCGGGTCAACAGTTAGTCATTCCTAGCGGAGATGCCCAATCCCCTTTGGTTGATGCCCCACCGCCTGAAACGCTTACAGTGGAAGATAACGCCGTATACCATACGGTGCGTGCGGGACAACATTTAGCCTCAATCGCTCGGGAATATGGCGTTGATGCAGAAGGACTTGCCCGTCTGAACAACATAAGCAATCCAGACCTTATCTATGTCGGACAACGCCTGCTGATATCAGGCACACCTTCGGCAGAAGAGACAGTGGAACAAGAGGCACAAGAGTCTCTGTTGTTTAACCCCAACAGCATCCTGCATACCGTAGAACCGGGTGAAAACCTAGCAGGAATTGGTCAACGCTACCAGGTGAGTTGGTTGGCAATAGCACAGGCAAACAACATTTTTGATGGCAACACAATTGTCGCAGGGCAAGAACTTATTATTCCCAATGTATTAGCAGGCACCACCGGTATTGACAGTGTCCCTGCTGCTCCTGCTCCGGTTCATGGTGACGAACGAGAAGTTATTGTCGATCTAAGTGAGCAGCGAACGTACGCTTATGAAAACGGTTTACTTGTGAGAAATGTCGTCGTTTCGACCGGGCTTCCTGCAACTCCTACCGTTCAGGGGGACTTCACGGTGCAACGTAAATACTCGGCACAAACGATGACTGGACCTGGCTACTATCTACCCGATGTGCCATACGTTGCGTACTTCTATGCAGGCTATGCCCTGCACGGCACATACTGGCACAACAATTTTGGTCAGCCGATGAGTCACGGTTGTGTCAACCTACCTACGTCAGAAGCGGAATGGTTCTACAATTTTGTGGACATTGGCACGCATGTGCGCGTTCAAGCGTAAAAACAAAAATGGTTACATCAACGCGCTCGGTTAGGAGGCAAGAAGCAGGTATTGTCTTATTTGCTTCCCTGCCTAAAAAAGAGTGTAATTAGGCTGTATGACTTTGTAGGGGAGTTAGCGTGTGCAATATACTGTAGCTGCACGCTATCTCCCACCAAGCCTACTAGCGAAAGAAAACCCGTATTTCCACCCTTCTCCCCGATTCAGTTTAACCTGTCTCACTTCTTTCTTTCCACTGAATCGGGTTAAGTTCAGCCTGAGAAGCACTGCCGAAAATAATTAGTCCTAGAAGGAATAGAAGGAGTATGAGGTGAAGATGAAGTTTGCGCGTAATGTATTGTTCGTCCTCGTCATTGGGTTCCTTATGGTCAGTATGGCAACCGCGCATGAGGGGCGAGAAGTCGGTGACTATACTATCGAAATTGGTTGGCGCGAAGAACCGGCATACGTCAGTCTTATGAATGGACCTGAAATCACGGTCACCCGTCATGAAGATGAGGCTGAACATGAGGAGGCAGAGGCAACACCGGACGTAGGCGCGGAACACGCTGAAGAAGGTGCTGATCATACTGAAGCTGAGAGTGCTGGCGTGATTGGGCTAGAAGAAACGCTTCAAATCGAAGTCATCTTTGGTCCCGCGAACCGTGTGCTATTTCTGCGCCCAGTGCGAAATGAACCCGGTCATTACACAGCGGACTTGATCCCGATGCGTCCCGGGGATTACACGTTCCGCGTATTCGGCACCATTGAGGGCACAGAAGTGGATGAGACGTTCTCCGCTGCCGATGGGCAGTTCAGCTCAGTTGAACCCATCGAGGACATTCAATTCCCCTAAGACAATCCTAAATTCCCGCTAACCATCTGACGTAGGGGCTGAGATACACTCAGCCCTACCACGCATGAAGTTACAGTAAGAAAGTACAGTCTTTGATGGGATACTGGGCAAGACTTACCGTTAGTATCATTGCCGTGCTGCTGATGTTTGGCGTTGAACCTGTTCGCGCACATGCGAGTTTATTACGCTCCGATCCGCCTGCCAACGCTTCCCTAAACATACCGCCATCCAGGATTCAGCTCTGGTTTACGGAACCACTCGAACCGGAGTTTAGCCGGTTTACAGTGCGTGATAGCAACGGAAATCTTGTTGATACTCCATCCAGTCAGGTCGATGTGACTCACACTGAATTGGTGATGGAACCGGGAGCGTTAGCGAATGGTCTTTACACAGTCTCGTGGCGAGTCCTATCGACGGATGGACATTCCACGGCAGGTAGCTTCTCCTTTGGAGTTCGAGTGGAAGTCGCATCATCAACAGCGCTCGAAAACATAGAAGAGGTTATTCCCGTTGATAGTGCGCTCATCCGATGGCTGAATCTGTTGAGCTTGTCGTTCGCTGTCGGGAGTGTGGCATTCTGGCTCTTTGTTTGGAACCCTGCTGTTCCAGACGGACAATTAACGGTCGAAAAAGGGATGCTGCTCGTTACGTGGCTTGGCTGGGCATTTGTCGGATTGACCAGTGTATTGATGTTACTGCTGCAAGTTTCCATTGCAGCAGGCGTACCGGTATTCGACGCATTAACACATCCCGCTTTGAGTGCCGTCTTAATGAATTCACGTTATGGCCAGTTGTGGTTGGCGAGAATGGTTCTCTGGTTGGGACTCGGCGGAGTCTTGTGGCTTGCTCGCAGCGAACGATGGTTGTTCTGGATGGCGTTGATTCTCGGCGGGCAGATTTTGCTAACCACGAGTCTCTACAGCCACGCGAGTGCAATCCAACAAGAGACGGTGGCAGCGGTTGCCAATGCCTGGCTGCATCTCACTGCTACAGCGTTGTGGATCGGTGGCTTGGTTCAATTCTTCCTAGTAATTGGTCTTGTGCGACGTTCCTTCACCAATGCAACAATAACCTTGAGTGATCTCATCGGGCATTTTTCGAATTACGCACGGGTCACCGTCGCAGCATTACTGATCAGTGGTTTTTATGCCGCCTGGTTACAGGTAGGGTCAGCAGAGGCGCTGCTCACAACGGTCTATGGACGGGTACTGCTTGCAAAATTACTATTGGTGATGCCCCTGTTAGCCGTATCGGGGATCAACCTGCTCATCACTCGACGTCGATTAAGTCAGGGGATTTCAATTTGGGGAGGACACCTACGAGGGCTCATTGGCGCAGAAATCGCCTTCACTATCGGTATCCTCGCAGCCGTTGGGATCATGACGGCTATCGCTCCCGCCCGCAATGTCCTGTCGGCACAAGCCCCTGAACATGTTGAACGAATTCCTCAGCTAATCTCTGAAATGCAAACGACCGAAGCATTGATGGTACATCTCGAAGTCACACCTGGTAATGTTGGCGAGAATACATTTACCGTCATGCTTTTCGATGCGCAAGGGAACCCTATAACTGACCCAGCACGGATTCGATTACGCTTCGATCATGCAGATCAGAACCTCGGACAAAGTGAACTGCGCCCTGAACGACAATCAGATGGCACGTATGTCGTTATTGGCGCAAATCTCAGTGTTCCGGGCTCGTGGCGTATTCGCATGACTGTGCAACGGACGGGAGAATTTGATACAGTCATCGATTTCGAGCCGGATATTCTCCCCGCACCATCCCCTTCAGCCCGGATGTCCAGCAACAGGGTGCCGATGAGTGGTCAATGGATAGCAGGGGCGCTTGTTGGTTTCGTATTATTGGTCATTGGCGGTTTCACCCTCGCCCAGTATCGGCTGCGGTCCGCGCCAGGCCCTACAGTAATGTCGGTGGTCATGTTGTCTGTCGGCGTTATATTTTTAGGCTCTGCTAGTGGCATTGTTGGTATTACCGCCAGCGCACCTCGAGAACTGTCCGTCCGTAACGCATGGACGCTGCCATTGGGGCAAGGCATGACGAGTGGTGTTTATCTAACGATTGACAACAATACAGACGACGGTGATAGACTCATCAGTGCATTCACCGACGTGGCAGACGCTGTCGAATTTCATCAGACCTTTGTCGAAAACGACATAGTTCGGATGGAGCCGGCTGCAGGGTTTGATATTCCAGCGGGAGAAAGTTTACTAATTGAACCCGGTCGTTATCATCTGATGCTGGTCAATCTGCAGCGAGATTTATCCGTGGGTGAAAGCATCGTTGTTCGTCTACATTTTCGAAGCGGTACCGAACTAACAGTTGAAGTTCCTGTGCAATTTGAAGCTGAATCCTAACCGTAGGACACGATGACAGAGATCTCTCCAAAATCACCAAATAACCGTTCCCTCGTTGTACTACTTGGCGCGATGTTCATAGTACTGGTCGTAGCACTTTACGGTGCGTTTACAGTACTGCCGCCATTGCTCTCAGGCAGCAACAATTCGGATGGAGAAGATGCGACTGTTTACACGGGTACAGTCTATGAACCGCCTGTCGAATTAGAAAACTGGACTTTACCTGCCAGCACCGGGGAACCACTGAGTCTCGTTGACCTGCGTGGACGCTATGTACTGTTATTTTTCGGCTTCACGCACTGCCCCGATGTTTGTCCCCTTACCTTAGCAGAATTTAGACGTGTGAAAGCCATTTTGGGAGACGCCGCAGGGGATGTGACCTTCTTGTTCGTCAGTGTCGATAGTCCACGGGATACACCGGAAGTGGTTGCCGAGTATCTCGCACGCTTCGATGAGGACTTCGTCGGTGTAACAGGTGATCATCAGACTTTGCAGCAGATTGGTCCGCAGTACGACCTCTTTTTTGAACTCCCATCAGACCCGGATGTAGAGGCTAATTACGAGGTGACGCACACGGGACGGTCGTACGTGATCGACCCAAACGGTCAACTGCGAATGTCATTCTCGTACGGCACAGACGCAGAGACGATTGCTGCTGGTATTAAGGGCTTAATGCAAAGCGCGGGATAGGATAGCAATCCCTTTTTGTTAAAAGCTCCTCCACAAGCGTCACTGCGTTATATTGAACCCATTTTCAGCGAAGCCAAGCAATGGCACCAGCTAAAGAGTGTACGGAAAGCTGGCTCGTAAGATTAGGTATGCGCTAAGCGCCGAACCATCAGGCGTGTCATCGTCAGATACAGCCAGCTTTCCTCGGTTTCGGGCAAGAATTCGTAATCCTTACTCAAGCGTCGCTGCTTGCCAAACCACGAAAACGTGCGCTCCACTACCCAACGACGCGGAAGCAACTGGAATCCCTTCGGAAAGCGACGCTCAAATTCCTCATTTCCCAATAGGTCACGCATGGCTTGGGCGGTGAAGCCGCGCGGATGCCGTGGCTTGACAACTTCGACGCGCCGACCCGGTTGCTCCTGCACCCAGTCGACAAACAACTGTTTGTAACCGCCGTCTGCCCAGATCAGTTCCAAACGGGGAAAGACCGTTTTTAACCCTTCCAGCAGGAGTTTTCCACCCTCACTCTCGGTCACATTGGCAGCATGGACTTCTGCCTTGAGCAGCAACCCGTTGGTGTCAACCAGGTGTGTTGGACTGTTTGCACATCCGTTCGAGGATTTGGGGTTGAAGCAGTCCGACTACGCCGCCCGCGAATAATGGTGATGCAGACCTCCAAGAATGGGTTGTGCCGTGATGGTTCCCGGTTTTGTCGACGGTCGGATGGTCTCCACGGGGACAGGGATACGTTGGTCTAAACCCTGATGCGGTCGATACTGATTGTAGTACTCAATATAAGCTTTCATCATCCGGGTGAGCAGTTCACCTACGAATTTGATGCCGACCCGTTCGGCTGTCACCTGTATCACTGCCACGCTGCGCCGCTGAAGCGACACATCCACAAAGGCATGTACGGCGCATTCGTGATTGACCCACTGGCGGGTCGTCCGCCTGCGCGCGAATTCATGATGATGATGAATGTCTTCGATACCAATTTCGACGGCGCTAACGAGGTGTATGCGGTGAACACGGTCGGTCACGAGTTCATGCGCCGCCCCATCCCGATCAAGGGCGGGGAACTGGTGCGAATCTACCTGATCAACATCGTCGAGTTCGACCTGATCAACTCGTTTCACCTGCACACGCACTTTTTCAATTACTACGATCACGGCACGACGCTTGAGCCTACAGGTCGGATACTCGATACCATCATACAGGCACAGGGTTCAGCGCGGCATTCTCGAATTTCGTCCGCGCTATCTGGGACGCTATATGTTCCATGCCCATGTGAGCGAGTTTGCCGAACTCGGTTGGATGGGATTTTTCAACGCCGTCAATGAGGCAGATTACCCGGCGGCGCTGGAGGAAGTCGGCTTGGATGAAGAATGGGACTTCAAATCGCTGAACGGTCCGACCTCGAGTCAAACGGAGGGGAACTAACATGATCCCGCAAACAACACCCGCGCAGAACACGGGGCGACTCTCTGGGACGATCTGGTTGCTGGCACTCATCCCCTTCATCTTGCTCGGCGTGGTGCTGGCATACATTGTGGCGACGGGAGGCGGCTTGACCGAACTGGCGGGTCCGCCCATCGAGCAGATGAGCATCACGCGGATCACGCTGCCACAGCCGGGACTGATTCAGGTCGAGGTCATCAATGACGGACCGCAGGAAGTGACCATTCCACAGGTCTTGATTGATGATGCCTACTACTACTTCACCGCCGAACTTTCGACGACGATCCCGCGACGGGGGCGAGCGACATTCACCATTCCGTATCCCTGGGTGGAAGAAGAAATGCACGCCGTGGTGCTGATCACCTCGCTCGGCGCGACATTTGGTGGCGAAGTTGCGGTAGCGGTCTAAACTCCTGCGCCCTCGTTTAACCTGTTCACCCAATTCGGTTTGGTGGGTCTCTACGTCGGTGTCGTCCCCGTCAGTTTAGGGATGCTGTGGTATCCCTTTCTGCGGCGCATCGGCGCACGGGCGACGATCTTCATCCTCGCGCTCACCGTCGGGCTGCTGGTGTATCTGGCGATTGGCACATGGCTCGATGCCAACGAATTCGCACTCACACTACCCGCGTTCTGGCAAGGCGTGCCGCTGGTCATCTTCATTGCGCTGCTCACCTTAGGTGCGCTGCTCACCTTAGGTGTGCTGCTTGCTGTTGGCAGCGTCCGCAAAGGACAGGAAACCACGCCCCTCGGCATTGCCTACCGCATTGCGATGGGGATTGGTCTGCACAATCTCGGTGAAGGCTTGGCAATCGGTGCAGCATTCGCGCTCGGTGAAGCGGCGCTCGGCACGTTCCTGATACTTGGTTTCACCCTGCACAACATCACTGAGGGCGTGGGCATCGTCGCGCCCGTCGTGCGGAAAAATCCGGGGCTGCGTCACTTCGTGCTGCTGGCACTGATCGCGGGTGGGCCCGCCATCCTCGGTACCTAGATCGGCGGCTTCGCCTTCGACCCGGTGCTGGCGACGATCTTCCTCGCCATCGGGGTCGGAGCGATCCTGCAAGTCGTCTGGGAAGTCGCAAGCTGGTCGCGCGCGACAGCGCTAAAGTCGGGCTTCCGTTCGTCAACTGGGTCAATCTCGGCGGCGTGGTCGTCGGCATCGCGCTGATGTACTTCACCGCGTTTTTCGTGAAGTTCTAACGGTATAAAGGTCAAGCTCATGCAGCATATCGAAAGACGTGAATCAGGGAAGGCGGCACCCATTAACACCGCCAATAGCACGAACGTGAATCGGTCAGGCGCGCTTCGAGTCGTGGCGATCATCGGCGTAGTGATTCTCGCGGTGACCCTCGCTGGCGCAGCGTATATCTGGTTCTCTGGGGGTAACGGACAGGCAAGTGCCGCCGTGACTGCCCCGTCGCTAGAACTTCTGCCCGGTGATACGCGCAGCCTGTTCAGCTTGGAACAGACTGCTTCCGAAGCGCGTTTCATCATCGACGAAATGCTGCTCGGTGAGCCGAAGACGGTTGTCGGCTCGACGGATGACGTAGCCGGAGAGATGCTAATTGACCTCGACAACCCGGTGAATTCTGTGCTGGGCGTGATCCGTATCAATGTGCGGACGCTGGAAACGGACAACGAATTCCGCACACGCGCCCTGCGCGGGCAGATTTTACAGGCGGATCGACCCGAATACGAGTTCGCAACGTTCACGCCGACTGAACTGCGGGGCTTACCTGAAAGCGTCAATATGGGTGTGCCGTTCGGCTTCCAAATCGTCGGTAGCCTGAACTTGCATGGGGTGAGCCAAGTTATTACGTTCGATGCGACCGTCACGCCGATCAGCGCGACGGAAGTGCAGGGAACTGCCAGCACCGTCGTCCTGTATCGTGATTTCGGCATGAGCATCCCCGAAGCGTCAGGCGTTGTCGGGGTCTCTGATGAGGTGCGTTTAGAGGTCGATTTCTCAGCGCGAACAACTGGTTAGATTGGCAAGAGAACAACATGGGGAAAGATGGGTGTCAAGGATGGCTTGACACCCACCAGTGCGTGAAGTGTGACCTTAAGGGGGATTTTCAGGTTCAGCCGTGATGTCCACCCATCATCCCGCCGTGCATCCCACCACCCATCATCCCGCCGTGCATCCCACCACCCATCATCCCACCGTGCATCCCATAGGATCCGTTGCTACCCATCATCCCGCCCATCGGGCAAGGACTGAAGCCACCAGTAGAAAACATGGGCATCTGCGCCATATTATCGTGCATCCACGCAAGGCGATCATCCGCCTGTATCTGCGATATGTAACCCGCTTCGACCATTGCATTCATGTGATCAGTCATGATGGTCAGCGCCGCATCGTACACCGTCTGCACATCGACTCCGTGTGCCTCAGCAAGCTGAGCGAGGGTGGTGCCGGATTGCAGTTCGGTGAAGAGCGTGTTCACATCAATGCCGAGCGCGTTCGCAACCGTTGTCCACATCGTATCGCTCTGCCAGTTATCCCACATCATGCCATGCATATTCCAGCTATAGGCTGGCGCGCTAGGCGCATTCGGGGTGGGCGTTACGTCTTGTGCCAGTACACCGGTGGTTCCAGCAACAATGGCAGTAATTAGGATCAACGTAAGCGCCAATCCAAGGAGTTTCTGTCTAGTAGTCATGAGCTTTCATCCTATAGCAAATGTCATTCATTAGTTATAGGATGCCGCCGTTTCATGTACGGTTTATGCCGCGATTGTGAGATTTCTGTGAAGTTTCAACCCGTGAACGGAAGGTGAACCGTAAACCGTGTGCCGTCCCCGATCTGACTTTCCACCCGCACCTGACCGCGATGAGCTTCAACGAGTTGTTTCACAATCGCAAGCCCTAGTCCTGATCCGCCCGTCGTGCGATTCCTTGGCTTCTCCGCTCGCCAGAAACGTTCAAAAAGATGAGGGATGTCTTCGGCGGGAATGCCCGGACCATTGTCACTGACAGAGAGTTCAAGCAATCCATTTGCGGTGTGCGCCGCGATAATCACCCTGCTGCCATCGGCGTTGTAGCGAATCGCGTTGTCTACCAAATTCGTCATAATCTGCATGAGCCGTTCCGGGTCAGCCTGAATCTGGGGTAGATCCGAGGGGATATTCGTCTCCAGCGTAATATTTTTCCCCTCAGCGCTTAGACGCATTCGATCGGAAACTTGTTGAATCAGTGCTGCTGAGTCAATGATACGTTTTTGCAAATGAAGATGCCCAGACTCTGCGAGTGATAGAGTGCGTAGATCCGTGATGAGTCGGTTGAGGAGCAGCGTTTCCTGATGCAGCGAAGTCAATTCGTCTGGAGAAGTTGGCAGTACGCCATCCAACATAGCTTCGAGATTGCTCTGGATAATGGAAAGCGGGGTGCGTAACTCGTGGGCAATATCGCCGATCATATTGCGTCGTTCGTCCGCGTAGCGTTGCAACGTTTCCGCCATCTGGTTGAACGTCAGGGCGACCTGACCGATTTCATCCTGACTGCTGACCAGCACTCGCTGGCTCAAATCCCCCGCTGCGATACCACGCGCCGCCATAGAAACCTTGCGCAGAGGACGAATAATCTGAACGAACAGAATCGAACCCAGAATGAGCGCGAGACTGGCTGCGACAATGACAGCCAATAGAGCGGAGCGATCGACGGCACTGAGAAAATCACCTGCCGGGGTTGCCGGGGTATCGAGCGGTGTGATGATCAGCGTACCGACTTGCTGTCCTCTAACAATGATCGGCGCACCTTTGGCGAGATCGTCCGCTAGTAATTGCTGTCCAATCAGCCTATTCGCTGTGTCGATAACAATGGTGCCATCCGCTTGAGCGAGAAGGATGCGGTCGCTGAACAGCATCGCCATATCACCCATCATGTCCGATTCATCCATCCCATGATCAGACCACCAGCCCATGTCACCCATCATCCCGTTTCCCCTGCTACCGGAGGACATCCGGTAACCCCAAGGATTACGGAGTGCTGCATCTATGTCAGTCCAACTGCCAGAATTCACATAGTAGTCGGCAGCGACGGGGGCGAGTTGTGCCGCTTGCTGCCGTCCTGTCTGAGTGATATACAACTCAAACTGGTTGGCAATCGTTTGGCTCACCAGCAGCACAACCATGCCTGTGCCTACCAAAATCACCAGCGCAAAAGCGCCCATCAGCTTCGTCCAAAGGCTGTGCATCGCTCTATTCCTCAGTAAATTTATAGCCAACACTTCGCACGGTGAGGATGTAGCGAGGTTCGCGGCTATCAGGCTCGATCTTTTGTCTCAGGTTTTTCACATGCTGGTCAATGGTGCGCTCATATCCCTCATAACTTACACCTTGTGTAGCGTCGAGGAGCTGAGCACGTGTATATACCCGACCCGGATAGCGCATTAGCGTAACCAACAAATCAAACTCATTAGCAGTCATCTCTACAGGGGAACCTGCAACTGTGACTGTACGGCGCTGCAAATCTGCGTGAACGTTTGCTACTTCAATGATTTGGGCGAGTTTCTCCGAAGGTTCAGTTCTACGTAAGACAGCTTTCACTCGTGCAACGACTTCGCGTGGGGAAAAGGGCTTGGTGATGTAGTCGTCTGCACCCAGCTCAAGTCCTATCAGGCGATCCGTTTCTTCCGTTCGCGCAGTCAGCATGATGATCGGCACATTGGAATCACGCCGCAACACACGGCAGACATCCAGTCCATCCAATTCACCAGGCAGATTAAGATCGAGTAGCACCAATGCCGGTTTCTCATGCCGGTAAACGGCTGTTCCGCTCGTACCGTCAGATGCCCCGATGACTTCGTAACCTGCCTGCTCGAGATATAGCCGAACAGTCCGCATGATTTTCGCTTCATCCTCAACAATGAGAATCTTTTTCCCCATCACCTGCACCCTGTAATTTGTATTCCACGCTTTAGCACCCCAGCGCCCCGTCTGAAGCATATATACGTATTGTGTAGGGCATGTGAAGCTGCGGTGACTTACTTGCGTGGAATTTTGCGAACTTGTTCCGCATCCTTAAGCAAACCTATACCCCAATGGTTTTACTTGTCAATCACACGAATGCATTATATCATTGATTGATGATATGACGATGTGATGAATAGAGGACGAAATGCTCTTAGCTTCGGAAAAACTTGAACTTGAACTGAAAGCCAAGTTGTTTCGCGGATTTTCAGATACTTCGCGTCTGTCTATTCTTGAGGCGCTGCGGGCGCAACCGCTGAATGTTGGCGAAATTGTGCGGGCAACTGGACTTAGCCAATCCAACATCTCAAATCATCTTAGTTGTTTGCGTGACTGCGGATTAGTAATGAGCGAACAGCGCGGTCGCTATACGTACTACCGCCTCTCCGATGATCGCATTGACAGCCTCCTTCAGCTTGCGGAAGAAGTGCTGTCTGATGTCGCAAAAGGTGTTTATCAATGCACTCGTTACGACATACCAGAAGGAGCCAGCAATGGTGAATGAGAAAGTACTCGAAGTTCGCGTAAAAGGGATGGATTGTGCACAGTGTGTGGCGCATGTGCAACATGCCATCGCACAGTTACCGGGCGTTCAATCCGTTGACGTTTACCTCTCCTCTGAAAAAGCAGTTCTGCGCCTTGATCCAACACGAGTCAGCATAACAGATATTCGTACGGCAGTTGCTGGCGCTGGCTATTCCGTTCCAGAAACGGTTGAGACAGGCACGATGGAAGCCATGAGCGCAGGGTTCACCCGCTCTATTTTGAGTTTGTTCGGTGTTGTTTTCGGTGCGGTGCTGTTGATCGTCATTGCTGGTGAGGGGTTAGGGCTGTTTGAGTCCATCACAGAATTGATTCCCGCGCCGCTGGGTTATGTTCTGGTCCTGATCGCTGGCTATCCCACCTTCCTCAATGTCATCCGTGCCGCTAGAAAGCGTCAGGTAATTTCGCATACCCTAATGAGTATTGGTGTGATCGCTGCTCTTTTTGTCGGGCAGTGGGTAACGGCTGCGATTGTCGTCTTTTTCATGCGTGTCGGGGACTACGCTGAACGTTTCACGACCGAACGTAGCCGCCAAGCGCTGAAGAATCTAACGTCAATGGCTCCTCAGACTGCGCGCATTGAACGTGATGGGCAGGAGCAAGAAGTTGCTCTAGCTGAGGTTCAAGTAGGCGAAACTGTCATCGTCCGTCCAGGTGAAAAAATAGCGGTGGATGGTGAGGTTATCGCGGGGCACGCAACCATCAACCAAGCTGCTATTACGGGTGAGTCCATGCCGATTGAAGCCGGAGTTGGTTCCAAGGTTTTCGCCGCAACGATTGCCGAACTAGGCAGCCTCCGGGTTCGTACAACCCATGTTGGCGCAGATACGACCTTTGGAAAGGTGATCCGGCTGGTTGAAGAAGCAGAAGCCCATCGCGCCGATGTTCAACGTATTGCGGATAAGTTTTCAGCGTACTTCCTGCCATTGGTTGCGGTCATTGCTCTGCTAACTTTCCTCATCAGCCGCAACCCGCTTTCAACGGCAGCGGTACTGGTCGTAGCGTGCTCCTGTTCGTTGGCTCTAGCTACTCCTATCGCCATGCTTGCTTCAATTGGCGCTGCCGCCAAAATCGGGCTCCTCATCAAAGGTGGCAAATATATCGAAGCACTTTCACGGGCTGATGTCGTGCTGATTGATAAGACGGGTACACTCACCTTGGGTCGCCCGCAGATCACGGACATCATCGCCTTAAACGGTATTCCTGAGAACGAAGTCCTCGCTCTGGCAGCTTCGGCAGAACGGTATTCCGAACATCCATTGGCTGAGGCAGTCAGAATGGAAGCCAGCCGCCGCAACATTCCGCTATACGAAGTGCAGTCGTTCGAGGCGGTGCCGGGCGCAGGTGTGCGTGCCAAGATCAATGACAGCACCATAAGTGTTGGCAATCAGCGGTTGGTGCAAAACACCTCGGCAGCTGGCACGAGTTTGGAAGTGCGGGGGAAAACCGCCTTATTTGTGCAAAAAGATGGCGAACTGGTTGGAGTCATGGGGGCAGCGGATACAGTGCGTTCAGAAATTCCGCAGTCCATCGCCGCGTTGCGCGCTCTGGGTGTCAAAGAAATACAGATTCTCACTGGAGATAACGAACGCGTTGCCTCGGCTTTAGCGGAGACGCTGGGAGTGAACTATCGCGCAGAGTTACTCCCAGAAGACAAAATTGCCATCGTCAAGGAATTCCAATTACAGGGTCATATCGTCGTCATGGTTGGCGACGGCGTGAATGATGCACCAGCACTCGCTCAGGCAAATATCGGCATCGCAATGGGAGTGGCTGGCACAGATGTGGCGCTTGAAGCAGCACATATTGCGTTGATGCGAGAAGATTGGACTCTCGTGCCTGAAGCCATTAGCATTGCCCGGCGTACCATGAGAGTCGTGAAGACGAACATCGGCTTTACGGCGATTTACAATCTGCTGGGGTTGTCACTGGCAGCTTTCGGTGTTCTACCGCCCATCCTTGCTGCTGCCGCTCAATCGCTGCCTGATCTGGGTATTCTCGCCAATTCTTCGCGCCTTCTGAGATTGAAACGAAGCCAAGTGCGGGGAAAAGATGCTGCCAATGCCGTGCATTAGGAGGCGGGCGTGGTCATGCGGCGTGCAATTGCCGAACTCGGCGGTACGATGCCCGAAGACCTACCGACTGCTGAGAGCATCAAGAAACTGGAGCACTCGGAGAAGAAACGCCTCACCGCTCCTAAAACAAAACCCAAGAAGGATGCCGAGGAATAAGCCTGCTTCGCTCAGACTCGGTAGGTGGGCTGCAACTGCTGCCACAGCCCATCCTTGTCTACCAGATTAAGCCGGTACAGCCTGTTTCAATCGGCTGATTTCTTCGACGAGCTGCACGCGTTCTTCAAGATAGGCTTCGATTTCCACGCGATGGGCGCGCCGTAGATTTTCCACCTGAAGCCGCAAACGCTGTACCTCACGCTCCAGCAGGTCGCCGTCGCGGACGATCTGTGGGTCGGCAGTGGGTGACACGTTCAGGAAGTCGTATGCCAGCTTGGTCAAGGTGTTTGACCGCGAACGCCGTGGTGAATGGCGCAAGTAGCCCCGCTCCACCATTTTGCCGAGGTTATAGGAGATAACCGAAGTCGACGCCGTGTGGGTCTCTTGGCAAATCTCGCGGATCGTCGGAAAAAAGCCGTTGATCTGGCTGTAGTCATAGAGAAAACGCAAAATGACTTGCTGACGTTTGCTTAACACAGTTTTCCTCACTTCATCAGTCCATACCGTACTCATTATTGCGAAAATCAAATTCCGCACAAGCGTTCTGTAACATCAGCCTTGCCCTTCAAACCAAGTTCGTACACTTACATACCGCGTGGCGCTGCCTAAATCCATGAACGGTATGTAGGGTTTGAACGGTTTGAACGGTTTTTCAGCGAGTCTCATGGATCGTTGGCACGTCGTAGCGGCGCATCATATCGATCACATCGAAAGATCGCACAGCGTAAGCGATCCCATCGATGCCGCGCTTGCGCCCGGATTCGTCGATCAAGTGCAGCCGCTTGAGGATGTGCCCAATCCACTGGGCGTCGCCCATCTTCTCGACTGGCTGACCGATCAGCCGCGCGACCTTCTCGCGCAACGCGACCGCCTTGATCCAGATCGTGCCTTCGTCTCCGCGTGTCATCAGTTCGAGTGCTTGCAGTACGGCTTCTTCGCGTTCGCTGAGTGCCTTACCTTCGCTGATCTGCTCGTCGGTTTCAGCCGCCGTTGCAATCGCATCAAGTAACCCCCTGATTCCGCCTTGCTCCTCAAAGAAAGCTGCCAGTGCGACCAGCGGCGACCACAGTTCCCCGGAGCGGTTGTGCAGCGTGTGTAGCCCGGGACGATCCGAGTAGTTGGTATGCACGGTTTGGAAGTGGGTCAGCGCAAGTGTGTACAACAAGTGACGCATCTGCGCGCCGTCGAAATCAGGTGGGAATGACGGCATCTTTTTGTCGGTGCGCCGCATCGGGATGGCGATGCAGCGCGACGCGAGGATGTCTTCCAGTCCCATGATCGCCGCGAGAATCTTGGGAGAATACACATCGAACGCCTGCGGCTTCATGTCCTCGCCGATCAGGCGGATGGCGGGCATCCCCTGCTTGTAGCCGCTGTTGAGGAGCTGGCGAATTTGCTGCATACCGGGGTCTTTCGGGTTATGATACCGTTCCGCTTCGTCGATGCCGACCGTGCAGCTCGTGTAATGGATCAGGCGGAACATCGATGGTCCGGTCGGATCGGAAGTGGTGACCATATTGAAGGCAAGCGGCTGCATCACGCGCATCACGGTTGATTTGCCGCTGTTTTTCGGTCCGTTCAGAGCGAGATACGGGTACGCCGGGAACATGGTGTAGAAGTAGGTGCCAATCGTCCACAATGTCAGGATGGCAC
>CALBRY010000131.1 GCA_937927665.1 uncultured Chloroflexota bacterium | reverse complement strand
CCAACCGCTGCCTGAATGGGCACGGCGAACAATTGGCGCGGGATCAGGTCTTTTAATCTGCTGACAAGCCGCTGACCTTTGTGATAGGCATCGTTTTTGTGAACGATGATCGCCAACGCGTCAACAGGTTCGCCGTTGACCATGATATCGAGCTTCACAAGGTCTTCGGTGCGGTAGCTGTCAAACGAATAGTCGAGGCTCGCATACCCTTTAGAAATGCTCTTGAGTTTGTCATAGAAATCGATGATCAATTCACCGAGCGGCAAACGACATGTCAGAATGACGCGCGACTTGTCGAGATACTCCATCGACATATATTCACCGCGCTTCTTTTTGACCAGTTCCATCAACACGCCGATGTACTCTTCGGGCATGTACAACTGAATTTTCATCCACGGTTCGCGGATTTCCGTAATGTCATTCGGATCAGGGAGTTCAGCGGGGCTGTCGATGTTAATCGTCTCGCCGGAACGCATGACAACCTGATATTCGACGCTCGGCGCGGTGGCGAGAATATCGAGATCGTATTCACGTTCCAACCGTTCTTGAATGATCTCCATGTGAAACAAACCGAGGAATCCGACACGGAAGCCAAAATTGAGTGCTTGCGATGTTTCTGGCTCATAGACCAGAGAAGCGTCGTTTAACTGGAGCTTTTCGAGCGCGTCGCGTAGTTCGCCGTAATCGTCGTTGTCGGTCGGGTAAATGCCCGCGAAAACCATCGGCTTGATCTGCTTATAGCCGGGCAGAATTTCTTCCGCTCCATTGATCGCCAGCGTGATCGTGTCACCGACACGGCATTCGCGCACCGTCTTAAATCCGGTGGCGATATAGCCTACTTCGCCGCTGCTCAAACCGGGGATAACCTTCATTGCCGGATTGAACACGCCAATTTCGACCGGTTCGAATTTTGCATCTGTTGCCATCAGCTTGAGCGCTTGACGCGGATTAAGTGTGCCGTCGATCACACGCACATAGGCGACAACACCTTTGTATGCGTCGTAATGCGAATCGAATACGAGGGCGCGCAGCGGTGCGTCGGGATCACCTTTTGGCTGTGGCACACGGGCGATCACCGCTTCAAGAACTTCACGGATGCCAACGCCCTGCTTTGCGGAAATGCGAAGAAAGCTGTCCGCATCGATTCCGAGCAAGTTTTCGAGTTCTTCCGCGACCACATCAGGGCGCGCGGCGGGCAAATCAATTTTATTGATGACCGGAATGATTTCGAGGTCTTGCTCAAGCGCCAGATAGACATTCGCCAACGTTTGTGCTTCGATTCCCTGACTAGCATCCACAACCAATACAGCGCCTTCGCACGCCTGCAAAGCGCGGCTGACTTCATACGTGAAGTCAACATGACCGGGCGTGTCAATCAAGTTGATAATGTAGTCTTTGCCATCGAGCGCGGTGTATTCCATGCGAACGGCGCTCGCTTTGATCGTGACGCCGCGATCGTGCTCCAAGTCCATGCTGTCCAGTAGTTGATCATGCATGTCGCGGTCACTGACCGTATTGGTTAGCTGAAGCAGTCGATCCGCAAGCGTGCTTTTGCCGTGATCAATATGGGCGATAATGCAGAAATTCCGAACGTTTTCGCGGTTCATGCGTTTGTATGCGGCTCCAATCCATTAAGACTCAGTATAGCAGATGCGCGGCACGGATTAAACGACGGACTCGATCAGGGCATCCAACGGGGCAGGCGGAGGCACATCCGCATTCCAGCGCAGCCACGCGAGAAACTCACTGTTTCCGGCAGGACCTTTGAGTGGTGACCTAATCAAGCCGTGCGGCGGCAGATTCATAGCAGCAGCGAACTCCAGCACTTCGGTGAGGACGCGGCGATGTACATCAGGGTCACGAACGACGCCGCCTTTGCCAACATCCTTTTGACCTGCTTCAAACTGTGGTTTGATGAGGGGGATGATCTCAGCATTAGGCATCAACCATCGTGCAATCGTCGGAAGCAAAATTCGCAGCGAAATGAACGACGCATCGATCACGACAAGGCTGATCAGTTCGGGTAAATTTTCGACATAGCGGGCATTCGTCCGCTCGATCACTACGACGCGGGGATCGTCGCGTAATGTCATCGCGATTTGTCCGTAGCCGACGTCGATCGCGTACACCTTGTTCGCGCCGTGCTGGAGCAAACAGTCCGTGAATCCTCCTGTGCTTGCGCCTACATCCGCGCACACCGCACCGTTTACGGGAACGGGGAATGCTGCCAGCGCTGCCGCGAGTTTTTCACCCCCGCGGCTGACATACGGCGGCTTACTCTTGATCGTGATTTCGGCGTCAGTATGGATTGGCGAACCGGGTTTGGTCACCGCTTCACCATTAACCAACACATCACCAGCCATAATCATGCCGCGCGCTTTTTCGCGGCTCGGCGCGAGTGCGCGTTCCATAACCAGTATATCGAGGCGCTGTTTTTGCAAGTTCAACCTCGAGTCATGTAAATAGGCAAATCAACGGGATTGTCGTCCAATGTAACTTCTACACCATCAGCCAGTATGGGTACATAACCATCAGCGACGATTGCGAGGCTGTACTGAATTTCAGGCTCAAGCAGGCGGTCGATTTCGAAGCGTCCATTGCGATCTGTCACCGCAGTCGCGTAAAGCTGATCTTGCTGCCATGCCGTCATAAAATCCGCAGCGGAATAATCCTCGGTAACGATGAATACCGTGGCACCCGTAATCCCTTCGCCTGACAGTGCATCGAGAATCGTACCGCGTATCTGGACACCCGTTGCGCTGGCGAAACGGTCAATTGGAAGCTGACCAATACCGACGCGTGCGCTTTGGCTGGCAACCTCAAGATTATTCAGCGATAGTTCAAGTCGATACGTGCCATCTGGAATACCATCACGACCGACCAACTGGAGCGTGAAGTCCTCTCCGGTTTCCGCACCGCGCCACGGGGCGGTTTGTTGGAAAAACAAATCCTCATCCACATACCAGCTCAGTGTCCACAGTGTACCGGCGCCCATAAGCTGCCAATCAAAGAGGGCGTACAGCGATTCTGTACCGGCGGTGAAACTGGTGATCGGTGGACTGGTGCGTGCTTCGACCGCCGAATCAGCGGTTGTGAAGCGCGTTTCCGCAAAGATACGCGCAAATCGCCCATCTTGAGCGCCTGCCAGCGTCAAATTTGATGTGGCTGAAAGCCGGTTATCGATATAGAGATCGAGGCGGTATGTCCCCGGCGGGAGTCCGGTTGGTGACTGAATACGAATCGTGCGTGTACCTTCCGTACCGTATGCCCAAGTTTCCTCTACACGACTACCGGCAATTTCTTCGCCTTCCCGAAACCAGATTGCTGCCCACGACAGGTTTTCTGTCATATTCCGGAAAATGAAGCGCGCGCTGACGGTCGCGGCAACGGGCAGCACATAACCGTTACCTGCAATGTTTCCGCGCGCATCTTCAACACCGAACACAATATCTGTAAACGTAGGTGTTGGTTCCGAGCGTCCGACAACGATTCGCTGTGTTCCCGCGATAATACCATCAATGAGCAGCGTATATTCGTACACACCATTGGGCAGCGGTTGTTCGGTTGTGCCAACGTACCATAAGCCATCTTGTCCGCCGCTCCAGCGCACCGGCGAGAGGCTGAACGTTGGATTCACCACGCCATCCACCGTGACACGCAGTTCATAGACAGTTTCCGGCGTCATGTTGTAGTAATCGAAAAACAGGTAAAGGCTGGTGCCGCCGGAAGGGAGCGACCGGATTACCGATGTTGGCATGCCTGCTTCATTAACCGAGGACGAGAAGAATAGACGTGAAAAGCGCGGTTGATCAGCGGCGGAAGAAGATACGATGGCACTTGTATTGAAAATTTCGACATCCAAGCCCAGCGACGCTGCACGAATGAGCGGGCGCGCAAAATTAGAAGGGCGCAGCGAGTTCAGAAATCCGCCCATCGGGATACAGTCATCATTCGCGTTCGCCAAGCCGTCGGCATTCGTATCCTGAATGATCACACAGGTTGCTTCAGGGGAGTCGCGGTCGATCGGCGCAGTTGTTGGAATGCCAATCAATTCACCGTCTTGGTTATACGCTGCTCCACCCGTCATCGTGCCGGGAATGCTGACGCTCGATTTGATCCATGAACGATCACCGCCGCTCGGTTCACCTGTGAACCCCAATACTGTTCCACGCACCGCTGCGATCGGCTCATCACCGATGCCGGGATAACCTACCATCGTGATCGTACTGTCGAGCCTGACCTCTTCGGAATCGGCAACTTCAACAAACGGAAGCGCCAACGATGCTTGATCGATCAAGCGCCCGTCATTCTGACGAGTGATACGCAGCAGCGCGAGATCAAGTCCAATATCCGCCTGAACGATTTCCGCCTGATACAGCGGAAAAGGAGTTTCATCCGGACGCACACTCAAGGCGATGATCAGGATCGTTCCGGGGCAGTTATCGTTTGTGACCGTGTGATGTGCGTTGGTTAGGATCAGCCCGTTTCTGCTGACAATTGTGCCGGATCCGACACAGGTCACGACTGGCGCATTTGCGCTTTGACGTGCCTGCATGATGAAAACCGTCGCACGCTCAATGCGGTCGAGATCAAAAGGGGATTCCTGTGCAGCGGTGGGCGCGATCGCTAGCAAAAGCAATGCCAGCAGAAGCGCGCTAAAGCTCCATATCCGCAAGGAAGTTTTGGAATATCGGATAGAACTCATCATATCGATCGGCACTTGCCTGATAGCTAATCACCACCGCCTGACCGCGCTGCAAAACGATAATGTCTTGCCCGACAACGACCGACGGGAGGCTTTCGAGAAAGGGATCGGTGTTGTTAAATACAAACGTGTAATCGACCGCGCTGGCAATTGTTCCATCCGCCAGCGTGATTTCTGGGCGCGGAAACTGTCGGTAAGCCGCGTACACCTGAAAACGCGTGAAGGCAAGATTATCGAGTAAGTTGCGAACCGTGCTTTCGCTCGAAATCGGAATGATCTGGACTTGAATGGTGGTTTTGAAATCTCGCTGCCCCATATCGCGGACGCGGAAAACATAATCCCCATCGGTATCAAGCAGCCAATTCTGCGGATAAAACACGCGAATCCCAGCTTGTGTATTTTCGTAGGGAATCGTCGCGTACAAAATTGAGTCGCGCAGATTCAGACTGATGATAACCATGATAATCGTGTACAGGATAGCGAAATAATGACTCCAGCGCTGGCGCAGGGAAAGACCGCTTGTTTCCTCGCGCCCAACTTCGATGATGGTCATGCGCGCCCCTCTGCCGCCTCGGCTTCTTGTGCGGCGCGCTCTGATCGTTCAAATAGGAACGAAAATACGAAGCTGATCACAATCAGCACCCCGAACGACAGCATCAGTCCAATCAATGGCTTTGGAAATCCGCCTGCCAAAGAAAAACTCGCGTTGACAAAATTGACGCGAATGGGGATCAATCCGCCATATAGGAACGAAGCGATGATCAACGTAAGCGGGAGAAAGAGCGGCGATGGCGTTGCAAATCGCAATTCCGCCATACCATAAGCGACAACGATGCTCGCGGCAGCACCAAGCGCCATTGTCTCAAAAACATAGAGCGCAACCGCATCGGGTGAAGCGGTTGGCGTTGTCAAGACGAACTGCACATTGAGAACCGTCGCATACCCGACGGCACTGGCAAAAGTATACGCTACGCTGTCTAACCGTGTGCGAAAGAAGTCGCGCCACACGGTATAACGCACCACCATATACTTGATAAACTCTTGCAGCGTTCCGATGGTGATAGCGTACGCGACAATCCGGGTTGGCACAGGCGCAAGTGGCAGCCATCGATCCGGCTGAAAAACCAGATCAACGATTGGCACACCAAGGGCATTCGCGGCAAGAACAGTGATGATCATCACAGCGAATAAGCGCACGCGCGGAAGCGGCACACGCTGTTCACGCCACAACGAGAAAATAACCCATAGGAAAAACGGAAGGAGTACCAACACGATCCGCAATCCCTGTTCCAACACGGTTGGTACAGAGATACCGATCAAATTGAACCCGACAAAAACCCCTGTGCAGAGCGCGAACAAAACGCCGCTTTCAATCGCGATGCTTGCCCACACACGTCGATAGGGGTGAATCTCTTCATCTTGTGGAGGGGTGACTAAACGCGCTGCGTAGCGACCCACAAACCCTTACCTCTCCGCCGTCGTTCATGTATGCTTGATCCTAGCGTAGAGGTGTGTTCCGGGAAAGGCTTAACTTCATATGCGGGATGTTCGGCGCATTGGTCACTACTTAAGAAGCGCGGGTATCGGGGTCGCGCTGCTGGTTCTCACCGCGTGCGGTTCCCCGACCACGGCAGATGTGCCACAGTCAACACCGCAGCACCGAATTGTCTACGGATTGACATTTGAGCCGAGCGGATTTGACCCCCATATCAACTCCTCATCCGAACTCGGGATTCCGCTGCGGTCGGTTTATGACACCCTGATTTATCGTGATCCGGCAGATGGTCGATTTGTTGGCGGTTTAGCCGAAGCATGGGAAGTGACGAGCGACGGACTGGTCTACAGCTTCCGGTTAAAACAAGGCGTGGTTTTTCACGACGGAACACCGTTCAACGCGCAAGCAGTTGGCGCTAATTTGGATCGGATCACAAGTCCAGAGACGCTTTCGCAAAAGGCGCTTTTCCTGCTTGGAACCTACCAGCGATACGAAATCATTGATGATTACAATATTCGCTTGATCTTGAGCGAACCATACAGCCCGCTGCTCGATTCACTCAGTCAGGTGTATCTCGGTATCGCCAGCCCGACCGCACTCAATCAATACTCGGCAGAACGTTATCAATTTCATCAGGTGGGAACAGGACCTTTCGAGTTTGTCGAATACCTCCCCGGGGATCGCTTGGTGATACGGCGCAACCCTGACTATGCATGGGGTCCTGCGTTTTACACATCCCCCGGTGATTTAGCCGTCGATGAAATTGAATTTCGCTTCTACAGCGATCCGGCAGCGCGTGCGATTGCCCTTGAAAGCGGTGATGTGCAGATCATGGGCGAACTGCTGCCCACCGATGCGCGCGCGTTTACGGGTGAAGGCATTTTCACCATTAATCCAACAGGGATCGCCGGACAGCCGCTTCAGTTCATGATGAACACAACGCTTTACCCGACGAACAGTCTTTCCGTGCGCCGTGCGCTCCTCTTTGGAACAAATCGAGAAACGATCGTTGATACCATCTTCCAGCGCTTTTCACGGGTTGCATGGGGTCCGCTTGCGGCGAATACGGCGTTTTACACCGACCAAGTTGTCGGCGCATACCCGTATGATCCGATTCAGGCGCGGACTCTGCTGGAGCAGGAAGGCTTTATCGATGCGGACAACAACGGTTATTATGATGTAGGTGAAGGCGATCTCGAAATTCACATGATCGTGCCAACATGGGGCATGATTCCGGAAGTCGCGCAGCTTCTCGCCGAGCAGTGGCGAGCGATTGGCATCCGTGCGGTGCTAGAAATCGCACCGACACGGGCATTTGTTGTTGATGCGGTGCAGGAAGGGGAATATCATCTCGTCGCATTCTACAGTTTCGGCGTCGATCCGTCGTTCTTGAACGACTATTTCCTGAGTGATGCATCGCTCAATTGGATGAACTACGAGAATCCTGATCTTGATACACTACTGCTTGATGCGGTGCGTCAGAATGACCCATCCGCACGTGCTGCCGATTATACTCAGGCGCAGCGGTTGATCATGGAGCAGGCGCTCATCCTGCCCATCCGTGATTATGTGAACCTCAATGGCATAGGGCAGGGCATCGACAGCTTGATATTTGATGTATATGGCTGGTTTCCACTTCTGCATAATTTGACTGTGAGTGCTCCGTAAGCCTCGTGGAGATCGTACGGCGTATTCTGCGGGGGGTGTTCAGTCTTTGGTTGGCTTACACCCTCCTGTTTTTTCTCCTGCGTATTTTGCCCGGTGATGCGATCACTTCTCAGATGATCGATTCTGGAGCCGGTGCAGAGACGATCGCCGCGCGGCGTGCTGCGCTGGGTCTGGATCAACCACTCGCAGCGCAGTATTTCGACGCTGTTTTCCGGCTTGCGCGCGGTGATTTTGGCGTTTCGCTGACGAATGGACGTGCCGTGTCCGAGACGATTGCACAGAACCTACCGCCAACTGTTGCCCTTGCGCTGGGGGCAATCGGCGTAGCAATAGTGGTTGGGCTCGCGCTTGGGGTATGGAGCGCACTGCATACGCTCGGATCGGCGGCAATCTCGCTCATCTTAAGTGTGCCTATTCTGTGGACTGGCACAATTGCCGTATACGTGTTCTCCGCACAGCTTAATTTGTTTCCATCAGGCGGAGCGGGGCGGCTTTCGCAGTTGATTCTGCCCGCGCTCGTTTTAGGGATAAACACTGCGGGCGCGATCGGTACGGTATTCGCAGCAGGCTTGCGCGAAGCACGTTACGCTGATTATGCAATCACCGCCCGCGCAAAGGGGCTGAATCACTCTCATGTGTGGGTGCGGCATCTTGCGCCGAACACCTTTGTGACCTTAATCCACGTGATCGCGCTTCAGTTCGGGTTTCTGCTCGGCGGCGTGGTTGTGACCGAAAGTATTTTCTCTCGCCCGGGCTTAGGGCGTGCGCTTCTGAGCGGTGTTCTCGCGGGGGATTATCCCGTTGTGCAGGGCATTGCGCTGGTGATGGCAATGAGTTATGTCGTGATCAATGCGTCTGCCGATCTTCTGACGGCTGTTGTTGATCCGAGAGTGCGGGCGCAGTGAGTGCGGCAAAACGGCTGTTTCTGCTCGCTTTGGCGATCTCTCTCATCTATCTATTGCCGTCCTTCGCTCCTGATGATCCGTATCGCGCTGAAACCGGCGTGCAGCTTCAACCACCAAGCATGGAGCACCCTTTTGGAACAGATTTGCTTGGGCGCGATGTTCTCAGCCGAACGATGCACGGCGGCGCGCGTTCTGTGCGAATTGCCCTTATGGGCACAGCAATCGCTCTGATCAGTGGCATCATGATCGGAGCGGCGGCGGCTTCCAGCCCGCGTTGGGTCGATCGCTTGATCAGTCCAATCATTGATACATTTCTCGCACTGCCGGGGTTCGTGTTGGCACTGGTGATGATTACACTCATCGGCACGGGGGAAACCGCGATTATGTTCGCCGTGGGGATCGCACAGATTGCGCCAACTGCGCGGGTGGCTCGCGCTGCGGTGCTTACGGTGCGTTCACAAGGCTATGTAGATGCTGCTAAACAGCTGGGCGCACCGCCGATGTGGATCATGACCCGTCATTTACTGCCCAATAGTGCCCCAACCTTGACCGCATATGCGGGTGTTGTATTTAGCTATGCACTGCTGAATGGGGCAGCGCTGGCATTCTTGGGGTTGGGAGGCGATCCATCCGTGCCCGATTGGGGGGCAATGTTATACGAAGGGCGCATCGCATTTCGCAGCGCCCCATGGGTCGCATTTTTCCCCGGTGCAGCAATCACGGCGGTCATTTTGCTTGCAGGATGGGTCGCGCGCCTTAACCCGCGTAAATGAGTGTCCCGGCGTTTTCCTGATCCAAAAGTGTTCGCTTGAGCAGCCCCGGCGTTTGCCCGTTCATGATACGAATTTGTAGATGAGGAAGGCGCTGCGCAAGCGCAACCATATCGCGGACTTTCGTTTCCATACCACCCGTCACATCCGTACCCGCTGATCCGCCGAGAGCTGCCTCAACTGCGGAGAGGGTTGCCGGAGTAATCTCGGGAATCACCGCACCCTGTTGATCATACACGCCATCAACTTCGCCGAGTAGAAAAATGCGCGTCACCGGAATATGCTGCGCTAGATAGAAGAAAATTGTTTCCGTCGAGGTGATCGTTCCGCCGCGTACTTCATCCAGCGCAACATCACCGTAAACCAGCGGCGTCAAGCCATGTTCAAGCGCAGAGCGGATCGGGTCAAGTGCCATGTCGATGATCACACCATCACGGCATCGAGTAGATGCTGAGGGCTGCACCCGCAGAACAGGGATACCCGCACGGCTGAGAGATTTTGACATCAAATAACTGAGTTCTGCTGCCACCGTGCCAACTTCAGCAAAACCGCGCCACTGCTCAGGGGTAGATACACCGTTGATCGTTCCATGACGGCGCGCGGCAACGTGCCCGAATGATCCGCTGCCGTGACCAATCAAAATTTGGATTTGAGGATTTTCGGTCAGCGCTTCCGCCAGTTCTAGGGCGATTCGTTCGGCATCCTCAGCGCGAAAGTGATTTTCGATCTTCTTATCGGTGATGAGCGATCCACCGAGCTTGACGAAGGTGATCATGCGCTTTCCTTTTCGAGTGTTGTGCGAATCACACGCACCGCGCCTGCCGCCAAAAGTGCCCGCTCGACCTCATCACGAGTTTCCGGCGTCACCAAAGCAATCATGTTTCCGCCGCGACCACCGCCGGAGAGTTTCGCCCCTAGCGCTCCGGCTTGCCGCGCTGCATCCACCAGTTGATCCAATTCATTTGAGGAGACGGTTAATTCGCGTAGATGCGCGTGATTATCGTTCATCAGGCTGCCCAGTACGCCAATTTCACCCGCTTCGATAGCGGCGCGTGCACGAATAACCAGATCGCGGATTGCGTCGAGTATGGGTGTAATCCGCTCCGGCTCACTGTTATATAGATCACGCACCGCGCCGACCGCGATCTTGGTAAGCGCGCCTTGCCCTGTATCAGCAATCAGCAGGTGAATCGGCGCGCCAATCGAAAAAGTCTGGATCGCTTGATCGCGGACATAGTACACGGGTCGTTCGTACACGATGACCGTATTATCGATACCGCTCGGCGTGCCGTGGTGCATTTTCTCGACTTCATAGACGATCGCGTTTAAATCCTCACGCGCCAACGGTTGATCGATCGCCATACACAATGCACGCCCCAACGCAGTTGAGACTGCCGCACCACTGCCCAACCCACTCGCGGGCGGGATCTGGGAACGAATCGCAATCGTCGCGTCAGGCGGTTTGGCATGTAAACGCGTCAAAATCAATTTCACCGTCAGCAGAAGCGCGTTATCGACCTGTTCTGCATCGACTTGCACCGGAAGAATCTGATTCAGGTCTTCGGCGGCGATGCACAACCCCTTGCCAAGAGGTTCAGGCTTGACGGTCGCGAATACGCGCACATCAGAAACAGGGATAGCAATCGCAGGAACTCCATAAACGACTGCATGTTCACCGAGCAGGATAATTTTCGCGGCAGCACTGGCGATCATCATAGCGGCGATGGCACAAGCCGGGGAGCAATATACAGGATCAAAACAAACGTTAAACCCCACAACAGGATTGCAATTTGCAGCGGTCGATCTTTGAGGAGAACCTCATCTGGTGCGCTGCCTTCACCCTTTACATGGATTAAGTACAAATAGCGGAACATCCCGTAAAGCACGAAGGGCACGGTTAGCAGTGCGAGATTCGTTCCTGCAAGCAGAATCGAAGGAGCTTCAATCGAATAAAGTAAATAGGCGATCACTGTTCCCGTCATCACCATGCGAAGCATATCATCGAGCAGCGGTAGATTGTACTGCTCAAGGGTAACACGCACGCTCCCTGATTTTTCAGACAGGAGTAGGAGTTCTTGGCGGCGTTTGCCAACCGCAAGGAAAAGCGATAACAGTGCAGTGCAGGTATATAGCCACGGTGAAAATGCCGCGACCTGAATCACGACAACGCCCGCCGCGACCCGTAGTACAAACCCGGCTGTTAACGCCAACACATCCATAATGACGACGTGTTTCAGCCAGAAGCTGTAGAGAAGCTGCAAAATCAGATAGGAGAGCAGCACGACAGCAAACTGCCAGCGCAGCGCAACCGCGCCGATCAACACTAGAATGGGAAGCCCGATCGCCGCACCGATAGCAAGAGGAATCGGGAGCTTACCGGAAGGTAGGGGGCGATTACGTTTGGTGGGGTGAGCGCGGTCACGTTCTATATCGACCAGATCATTGATGATATAGACTGCCCCTGTGAGCAAACACAGCAGAAGAAAACTAGCGAAAACGCGCGCAAAAGCATTTGGGTTAAAAAGCTGACCATCAAAGACGATCCCCGCAAAAATGATCGCGTTTTTCGTCCACTGCTTCGGGCGCATCGTCTTGATTAAGCCGATGAGAGCATTCAATTGCTGTTCCGTCCTGTTTTTGGCACCCGCGTCGTTAGGGCATTATACACGATGCGTAGGCGAATTCTGTATAATAGCGTCGGTTTTCTTGTAAGGGATTAATCGATGACCAGTCAACGCCGCGCAACCGCGCAAGCACCCGCCAATATCGCCTTTATCAAATATTGGGGCAACCGGGATCACCGCTGGAACCTACCACAAAATTCCTCACTGAGCATGAATCTGGATGGGCTGTATGCTCAAACAACCGTAACATGGACGGATGAGCAGCCGGAAGACACGCTCATTTTGAACGGCGAGCCTGCGGCACCCGATGCGCTGGCGCGTGTTTCGACGCATCTCGATATTCTCCGTTCGCGTTTAAATTTGCATGCGCGTGCCGCCGTGGTTTCGAAAAACAACTTCCCGATGGGCGCGGGGATCGCTTCTTCGGCTGCGGCATTTGCAGCGCTGACGGTGGCGGGGGCATCCGCAGCGGGAGCTGAGCTCAGCGAGCGCGAACTTACGACGATCGCTCGCATCGGATCGGGGTCGGCATCTCGTTCGATTCCGTCGGGCTATGTCGAATGGTTGGCGGGTAATTCGCACGAAGAATCGTTCGCGGAAAGCATTGCGGCACCAGATCACTGGTCGCTGGTAGATGTGATCGCTGTCGTCAGCCAAGACCACAAACGGGTAGGATCAAAAGCGGGTCACCGTTCGGCGGATACCAGCGATCTACAAGCCGCGCGGGTTAGCGGTGCAGAGTCGCGGTTGGCAGTGTGCCGCCGCGCCGTACTGGAACGCGATTTCACCACATTTGCCAAAGTCGTAGAACTTGACAGTAATTTGATGCATGCCGTCATGATGACCAGCGATCCGCCGCTGTTCTACTGGCTGCCGCCGACACTCACAATCATGGAAGCGGTGCGCGGTTGGCGCGCGGATGGACTGCACGTATGCTACACGCTCGATGCCGGAGCAAACGTGCATTGTTTGTGTGAGCGTGAAAGTGTTGATGCCGTGAGCGCGGCACTTCGTACAATCAGCGGTGTGGTAGATGTGCGTATAGCAAGCGCCGGGCAGGGCGCGAGACTGATTAGCGAGTGAGTATGGTATAATGGCGGGGTATGAAGCTGTCTAACCCCTTACCTCCTATTGTTCAGACGTTTTCGGTTCGAAAGTAAAGGCTGATGCTGGATTTCTTGCTGGGGAATGATGCAATCCTCACGATTTTCGCGTTTATTCTCGTCTTGATTCCCGCGGTTTTGATTCATGAACTGGGTCACTTCTTCGCGGCGAAGGCGGTCGGGATCACCATCTTAGAATTCGGAATCGGAATGCCGCCGCGGTTGGCGCGGTTGTTCCGTTATAAGGGGACGGATTACACCATCAACTGGCTTCCGCTCGGCGGATTTGTTCGCCCGCTTGGTGAGGACATGGTTCGTCCAACCGGAGATGAATCCACGCAGTCAGATCGTGAAGAAGCAATCAAACGCGGAATCACAGATCCAAAATCGGTCTATGATGTCAAACCGCTGCCGCGTATCCTATTTATGGCTGGCGGCGCACTGGCAAACTTCGCGACAGCGCTGGTGCTGTTCGCTGTGATCGCGTTGGGTGGGCTTCCCGCCGTCGTTGCTGTTCCGTTTGACTCCCCGTCGGGAGCACTTGCAGAAGCGGGTGTGTTACCCGGTGACGCAATAATCGCGATCAACGGTCAAACTATGACGAGCGGCGCTGATCTGCTCAATGTTTTCAACAGCGGTGCGGGAGCGCCACTCACCCTGACTGTGCGGCGCGGTGATACGACGCTCGACCTGAATTACACCGCAACTGTCAGCGCTGACGAAGCAAATGTGAGTTCTTTCCCGATTATCTTGGGAATCGCCGAAGACTCTCCGGCTGCCTTGGCGGGACTGCGCGAAAATGATCTTGTGACGGCTTTCAATGGCACATCGCTCAGCACTTATGCTGAACTACAGGAATTGACGAGCCAAAGTCTCGGTCAAGAAGTGACCTTGACGGTTTGGCGCGCCGGTGAATTGGTCGATGTTTCGCTGACGCCGCGCGAAAACCCACCGGCAGGGCAGGGAGCGCTGGGTATTCAGATTGGTGATTCCGGTTACGATGTAGGTGCTGGGCTGGTTTACCTGCCGGATACCGTCTCTCGCCCTCTCGGTCAGGCGATTCGCTACAGTTTCGAGCGGATGGGCAATGTGATTAGCACGATCGCAAGCCTGCCGGGGCGTATTCTGAGTCAAACTGCCGCACC
Organism: uncultured Chloroflexota bacterium; assembly: GCA_937927665.1. Taxonomy (GTDB): domain Bacteria; phylum Chloroflexota; class Anaerolineae; order Aggregatilineales; family Phototrophicaceae; genus Flexifilum. The sequence goes on along the minus strand of CALBRY010000131.1, from coordinate 1,397 downwards.
GGAGGAGCTTCGCGTAGTCAGCCCTCTGGAAATTAGCCGTATCGGAGGTGTTCTCTTCGAACAGAGCGTAGAACAGAACCGACCCGGAATCATCCTCGAATACATGGCGCTGATCAGCTTCGCGTTAGGAATGACCAACCTGCTGCCAATTCCCGCGCTCGACGGTGGTCGCATCTTATTCGTCCTTATTGAAATCATCCGAGGACGCCCAATTTCACCCGAACGAGAAGGAATGGTACATCTTGTTGGGATGATCGTTCTACTTTCTCTCATGTTCATTGTACTGATTAACGATGTCATCAACCCAATGACTGATCTCTTCCGATAGGAGAAACATGAGTAACCATTACGACGAGCAAGACAACCAAGAAACCCACGAGGACGAAGTATTAGAAGGTCGGCGCGAGAAACCCGATCTTCCAACAACGCTCACGGCACTTCAGACAAGCGATCGGCAAGATTCTGTCATATTCTACGGACTCTCCGACCTAACTTCATTCGAAGCCGCAGAGTTCGAGAAAACATGGTCGAAGTTAGACGACGAACGCCGCCGCCGAATCATTCACGAGTTGGTTGATACCAGCGAAGCAAACTTCGAACTCAATTACAGCATGGTCGCCCTCAGCGTACTCGACGATCCTGATGCAGAAGTCCGTACCGGTGCTGTCGAACTGCTGTGGGAAAGCGAAGAAGTAAGCACACTCCACCGCTTACTCGAAATCGCACAGTGGGATGACGCAGCAGAAGTCCGCGCCGCTGCCGCTACCGCAGTTGGGCGATTTATCCTCATGGGCGAACTTGGCGACTTTCCAGAAAACGAAGCAGCCCGGGCGCAGGACATCGTGATCGGCATCCTAAACAATGAAGATGAAGAAATCGATGTTCGCCGCCGCGCACTCGAAGCGATTGCCAACAGCAGTCACGAAATTGTGGAAGGCGCGATTCGTGAGGCATACGAAAGCCACGAATACAAAATGCGCGTGAGCGCGGTGTTCGCAATGGGGCGCTCGGCTGACGATCAATGGATACCAACCGTGCTGCGCGAACTCGACTCTGACGATACTGAAATCCGCTACGAAGCCGCCCGCGCCGCTGGCGAACTCGTGATCGAAGACGCGATCCCGGCGCTCTCGCGTATCGCATTCGATAGTGACCGCGAAACGCAGAACAACGCAATCTGGTCACTTGGCGAGATTGGCGGACGCGACGCGGAGCGCATCCTCAATTTGCTGGCGAATAATGCCCGTGAGTTGGATGATGGTGATTTGGTGGAAGCCATCGAAGATGCACTTGGAAACGCCACACTCGGCGGGGATGTGCTCGATCTGCTGCGTTACAGCGCAGATAGTGACGCAGATGATCGCGAATAAGCAGTAAGAAGCCATAAGGGAGCGGGA
>CALBRY010000130.1 GCA_937927665.1 uncultured Chloroflexota bacterium | reverse complement strand
ATCACAAGACTGACGTCCTAACCGCTTTATTGGCGCTCTCTCGCGGAGCGCCGAACCGCCCCCGTTGACTCCGCGAAATGACAACAGCCTGTGAGCGTTCAGAGACGCTGTATTCAGGGGGGTGTCTGCGGTCGGGGGGCGGTGAGCGAGAGGAATCATACACACAAGATCACCGGACAATAGGTGTAGCTTTCACATACCACCCAGCACTGCGAGGCTCTAGCTGAATGCACAGCATCCCAGCTGAAGACTGTGCATCGCCGCTGATGCCAAGGGCATCGATCCACCGAACTGACTCATCAGTGCTGAGCTGAATGTTCAGTACCGCAGGTTGATCACTGGCGTTGAACGCAGCAAAGACTGTCTCATCATGCAAAGTCCGTGCAAAGGCGTAGGTTCGATTCGCTTCGTCGACATGCAAGCACAAGAAGTCGCCAAGACGTAATGCCGCTCGATCACGGCGGACAGCGAACGCTTGTTCAAAAAACGCTTGTATGCGCGCATCACCGTCTCCCCATGCAAAAGCCCGACGTCCGTCTTCAGCAAACTCGCCTTCGAGTCCGATCTCGTCTCCGTAGTAAATCATGGGCGAACCGGGATACGCAAGCAAGAACGCGATCATTTGCTGTACTTTGCGGTGATCCCTTCCACAAACAGTCATCACACGCGCGGTATCATGGGATCCCACCAGATTCACTTGCGACAGCAAAGCCGGGGGCGGTGTATCAAGACGGAGAACGCGTAAACGATCATCAAATTCCTCAACCGTCAAGGCATCAAGCGCGAAGAACCCGCGTAGTGCCCACGCAAATCGATAATTCATCGTGGCATCAAAGGAGTCACCCACGAGATAAGGTGACGCGTCGTTCCACTCCTCAGCGACGATCAGGGCATCCGCCTTGATTGCCCGAACGCTTCGTCGAAAGCGTCGCCAAAACTCATTACTCATCCACGGGGTGACATCGGTTCGCCATCCATCAATGCCAAAGCGCATCCAGTAACTTGTTACCCCTTCCTTGCCTAAAAAGTAGGCTTCATGTTCCGGGCATTCGACAAATTCCGGCATCGACTTGACGCCAACCCAACCTACGTACTGCTTTGGGTACTTCTTGAACGTGAACATGCGAAAGAAAGGGGAACTTCGGGAGCGGTACGCGCCCACATCATCACCATACCACCCCGATTGATTGAAGTACTTGCTATCGTTCGAGCAGTGGTTGTAAACCGCATCAAGTACAATGCGCATTCCGCGCCTGTGAGTCTCCTCGACGAGTTCAGCTAAATCCTCTTCTGAACCGAGCATAGGATCAATTTGGTAGTAATCCATTGCGTCATAACGGTGATTCGATGGAGACTCAAAGATGGGCGTCATGTAGAGACAATCAACGCCAAGCCCGTGCAGGTAATCCAACTTCTCGGTAATTCCTCGAAGATTACCCCCGAAGAAGTCGCGCCCCTGAGGCGGCACTTCAGGAAGCGCATCCCAATCCAGAAACAGCGGCGGACGTCCCTGCACATGATTGGCGAGGCGTTCACGCGTATGAGCTTGCTCGCTGCGGTTGAAACGATCTGGGAAGATTTGATAGATGACTTGACCGCACGACCATTCGGGCGGCATTGCCTCGGGATCATAAACCGCAATCTGAAAGGGTCGCCGTATCCATTCACCGAATATCGGCTGTGGACTTCCCGGAACGAGCGACTCAATCTGGCGCAGAGCCAGAAATCGGTTCTTATCTGCAAACTCGAACCAGTAGTACAGAATCGTCGGTACTGATGGCATGCGGAGGGATGCCGTCCAACAGCCCGGTTCTTGAGCCGCTTCCATTGGCACCCGCCATGTTAATTCTCGCTGTCGATCACTCACAACGATCTCAGGTTGCTCTTCACACCCTTGCAAAGTAATGTTTGCGATCGCGCTGAGGGGTTGCGCTGACGGTTCATCGTGGATGGGGTCGAATTGCCGCTGTTGTAAAGCGTCCGTTGTGCTGTAAGTGATCTGCTTAGGCTTCTTCATCCCTTGACCGCTCCTTGCGCAAGTCCGCTGATAAACTGGGTTTGCAGCAGCAAAAACACAACTGTTATCGGAAATGCACCTAGCAGTGCACCAGCCGCGAATATTCCCCAGTTCGTCGCGAAATTGTTGCCAATATACGTAGATAAGCCGACTGCCAGGGTATAGACCTCAGCATCACGCAACATCACGCGCGGCAACAAGTAGTCGTTGAAGGTGCCGATGAATGTTAAGACTCCGATAACGGCTAGAATGGGACGAATGAGCGGCAAGATGATCTGAGTGAAGATCGTCCATTCTCCCGCCCCATCAACACGCGCCGATTCGTCTAGCTCACGGGGGATAGTGTCAAAATACCCCTTCATGAGGAAGGCGTTTGCGCCGAGTGCGCCGCCACAGTACAGCAAGATCAGCCCACCCAGCGAGTTTAATCCAATCCAAGGGATAATTTCGCCAAGTTGGTCGAGCAGCAGATAAAAAGCGACGAGTGCCGCGACTGTGGGGAAAACCTGCACGATTAGCGTCATCAGCATCGTGGTCCGTCGACCACTGTAACGATAACGGGACAGCGAGTATGCAGCCAATGTCGTCAGCACCAGCACAATAGTCGTACTGACGCCGGAGACGATGATCGAATTGAGAAGCCAGCGCAGAATTGGCGTCTGCGATCCCGAAAAGAGTAGTTCATAGTTGTCGAGCGATGGATTAGCTGGCAGGATACTCGCGCCAACCAGCGTGTTTCGAGGGTCGAACGATGCGCCGATCACAATGAGAACCGGGTAAAGTGCAAAAGCACAGCCCAACGTAAGGAAAATCACTTTGAGCAAAGTCTTGCGTCCGCGATGGGCGACGACCATGCCCTCGCGCGCAGCTTTATTCGGCTTCGTCACCCGTTCTGTTGCTGTTTTCATGACTCCGCTCCAACCTCTTCAAATCGACGGATCAAACGGAAGTTGAAATACGTCAGCGCGCCGACAATGACGAAAATGAAGACGCTGACAGCCGCCGCGAACCCGTAGTCCGTTCCTGTCCCTCCACCGAAGGCAAGACGGTATGTATACGAAAGCAGAATATCTGTGT
>CALBRY010000129.1 GCA_937927665.1 uncultured Chloroflexota bacterium | reverse complement strand
ACCGGAAGCGGAACATGGTATTTTCTGGGCGCTGCAAGCGGTGACATTCACGGTATATAAAGGCAAATCGGTCGGTTTGATAGGGCATAACGGCGCGGGAAAAAGCACGCTGTTTCGCCTGCTGGCGGGTATCACCGAGCCGACACGCGGCACGGTGAGCGTGAGCGGACGATTTGCGCCGCTTCTGGGGCTGGGAGTCGGCTTTAACCCGGAATTGAGCGGGCATCGCAACATCTATTTAACCGCCGCGATCCTCGGATTGACACGCCGCGAGATCGACCGGATCGCGCCGGAGGTGATCGCATTTTCGGAATTGGAAGCATTCATCGATATGCCGATCAAGCGGTATTCAAGCGGGATGGTTTCGCGCTTGGGGTTTAGCATCGCTATTCACGTCCTGCCGGACATCATTTTCTTAGATGAAGTGCTGGCGGTCGGTGACAGCGCGTTTCAAGAAAAATGCCGGATCGAGATCCTGCGGCTGAAGGCGGAAAAGCGGACGATCATGTTGGTTTCGCATAATTCGCACATGATCCGCGCACTTTGTGAGCGGGCGATCTGGTTGGATCACGGGATAGTGAAAGGAGATGGCGCGTCCGGGGAAATCGTGGAACGATACGAACAGGCGCTGCACACCCACATGGAACCGTCTGCATCAATCAATGATCAATCCTTCTGAGTCACAAGAAGCGCCGCTGACGGACGCGGCGGATGTGCTGTATTTTGCGATGCACGAATGGTCAGGCACAGCACAACGCTCACATCATCTCGCTGCTGCGCTGGCGAAGTATCGCCGCGTGTTTTACATCAACCCGTGTTATTACTCGGCGGTGGGGTATGCGCGTGATGCGCTGCGCGGGCATCCAAAACGGCGGCTGTGGGGCGTAGAATATCAATCGGCGCTGACGGTCGTCAGTTTTCCGCCGCTGTTCCCCAAAGGCGCGTTGATTCCGCCGCTGGGCAGACTGAATTATCGTCTGCTGCTGCCGCTGATGCGCTCTACGTTCCGGCAGCTTGGCATAGCGAACCCGATCCTGTGGCTGACTACGCCGCCGGATCATGTGTTGATCGACGCGTTTGGCGAGCGCTTGAGTGTTTACGACTGCATGGATCGACACGGGTTGTTCTACAGCGGCACGATCCGCCGCGCGATCGAGCAAGAAGAAATTACGCTGCTTGGCAAGGTTGATCAGGTGTTCGCATCGGCTTCGGCGCTGGTTGAACACTGCCAGCAGGTGAACGCGAATGTTAGCCTGATCCGTAACGGCGTGCCGGATACGTTCGGCGGCGCTCCGTGCGAACTGCCGCCAGCGGCGCAGCATCTCAACACGCTGGATGCCCCCGTGATCGGATTCATCGGCTATTTTGGTGCGTGGGTGGATGCTGAACTGCTCGTGAAGATCAGCCGCGCTTTTCCGGATGCGCGTCTCGTGCTGGTCGGCACGGTCGGCGTCGATATCGAAGCCCTGCGCGCCTGCCCGAATATCGAATGGATGGGTGAACAACCGCATGCGGTGCTGCCCGCCTTCTTGCAGCGTTTCGATGTCTGCTTGATTCCGTTCAAACAAAACGAACTCACCCGCGCTGTCAACCCGATCAAGTTGTACGAATATCTGGCGGCGGGTAAACCGATCGTATGCAGCGATCTACCGGAAATGGCGGCGTATCGCGCCGTCGTGTATCCCGCCGCATCTCA
>CALBRY010000128.1 GCA_937927665.1 uncultured Chloroflexota bacterium | reverse complement strand
GTGGCATTCTTGGCGCTGCCAGAAACCGCCGTCGCAGTCGGGCATTAGAGGATACACCCCTCCGCCGCTGTGTACCACCGGGGGAGGGGTGTTTTTTTGTCACTCACAAACGACGTTAGCTCATGTCGCCCATATCGTCGTCATCGTCGCGTGATGCCTTGCCCGCGCCATCTGCTGCCGCCGCCGCTGCTGCCGCTGCCGAAGCCGCCGCGCTGCGTGCCCGTGGCGGAGTATTTGCAGCCCGCCCCGCAACGGATGATGCCGCCAATCCAAAATGCACGCGAATTTGATCTTCGATCTCGTCGCGCATGCTGAGATTTTCCATCAAGAACTGCTTGGCATTTTCGCGCCCCTGCCCGATCAATTGATCCTTGTAGCGGAAGAACGCGCCGCGCTTTTCGACGATGCCCAGATCGGCGGCGAGGTCGAGGACTTCACCGCTCTTGCTGATGCCGCCTTCGAGGAACATGATGTCAAATTCTGCTTCACGGAAGGGCGGCGCGACCTTGTTCTTGGTGACGCGCACGCGGGTACGGCTGCCGATGACTTCGCCGCCGCTTGCTTTGATCTGTTCCAACTTGCGGATGTCAAGTCGCACGCTGGCGTAGAACTTGAGCGCGCGTCCGCCGGGCGTCGTCTCTGGCGATCCATACATCACGCCAATCTTTTCACGAAGCTGATTCGTGAAAAGCACCGCCACATTCGACTGCTTGATCGCGCCGCTCAACTTGCGGAGCGCCTGACTCATCAAGCGCGCTTGAATACCGACAAAACTGTCGCCCATCTCGCCTTCGATTTCGGCGCGCGGCACTGCCGCCGCAACCGAGTCGAATACAATCACATCAAGCGCGCCGGATCGTACCAGCGCCTCGGTAATTTCAAAGGCTTGTTCGGCGGTATCCGGTTGGCTGATATACAGCGTATCGAGGTTGACGCCGATCCGCTGCGCATATGAAGGATCGAGCGCGTGTTCCATGTCGATGAACGCCGCCAATCCGCCGCGTTTTTGTGCTTCCGCGACGACATGCAAACACATCGTCGTTTTACCGCTGCTTTCCGGTCCAAAAATCTCCAGCACGCGACCGCGCGGAACACCGCCCACACCGAGCGCAATATCAACGGTGAGCGATCCGGTCGGGATGGTTTCGACATGCATGTGCTGCGCATCACCGAGGCGAAGAATCGATCCATCGCCAAAGCGTTTGGTAATATCCGCCAGCGCCGCATCAAGCGCTTTCTGACGGGCTTCATCATTCAGGGAAGACTGCCCCGAAGTAAAATCCTGAATTTCAGGTTTTGGCTCTCTTGCTTTACGCGGTGGCACGCCATTTATCCTTTGCTATTGAAGGACTTCTACTTATTATAGGGGGAATGCGTTTAACTCGCATCATAGCACAAGAGTTCTAAGATAACAAGACAGGATACACCGTGCGCGTACAGATTTACACTATGCAGTCGCCCGACGAAGCCCTACAGGTGATCGGCGCGGGCGCACATCACATCGGAATTACGCCAAGCGAACGCGGACTCCCCGGCGAAGTCTCTTTTGAGACTGCGCGGGCGATTGTCGAAGCGGTCGGGACGCAAGCCCTCCGTATTGCGCTGACCGTCGAAAGCGATCCGGCGCTCATCATCAACATGGCGCGCGCGGTTCAGCCGGATATGATCCATCTCTGCCCACTGCGCGGCACGTTCCCGCCCGATCAAGTGGCGGCGCTGCGGGCTGAACTCCCCGGTATGTTGATCATGCAGGCGATCGCGGTCGGCGGCGCGGAAACCCGCGAACAGGCGCTCAGTGATGCGCGCGCATTTGAACCCGTCGCGGATATGCTCATCCTTGATACGCAAGCCCCGCAGATCGAAGGAATCGGCGCGAGTGGTAAGGTACATGATTGGACGATCAGCCGTGAAATTGTCGAAACGGTGCGGATTCCCGTCATCCTTGCGGGGGGATTATCGCTGTTCAATATTGGCACGGCGATCCGGGCGGTGCGTCCTTACGGCGTCGATTCGCTCACGCATACGAACCAACCCATCCCCGGCGGCGGATTCCGTAAAGATATCCTGAAGGTGCAGCGGTTCGCCGGAGCCGCCCGCGAAGCAAGTAAGGCATTCGAGTCGTGAACCGCCCTGTAATCATCCTCGGAGATGCGAATGTTGATCTGCTGATCCATCTGCCCGATTATCACCACGGAAGCCGCGATTTAACCCGCTCCGTGCCGCAGCTTATGGGCGGCGGCACAGGTGCGAATACGGCGGTCGCGTTGGCGCGGCTCGGCGTTCCGGTGAGCTTTGTCGGCGCGGTCGGTGATGACGGCTTCGGGCGCTGGATTCAGCGTGATTTCGCGGCGGAAAATGTAAACACGGATGGGCTTGTTGTGCTGGCGGATGCCTTCACGCCGCAGGTGATCGCCATGGTTCAGCCGGACGGCGAGCGCCATCTCGTGATCTTTCCGAATACGGGCGGCGCGCATACCTTGCACGCCCCCGCTCACCTGAACCGTGAGCAGATCGGCGCGGCGGCATGGCTGCACACAACCGGAATGTGTTTACGCGCCTCACCTGTACGCGAGACTATCCTCGAAGGCATGCGGATCGCAAAAGCGGCGGGCGTGCGAACCAGCCTCGATTTGAATCTGCGGATCGAATTGTGGGGCTATGACGATTCGGTGCGCGCCACCGTCGAAGAAGCGATCCGGTTGGCGGATGTGGTGTTTGGCAGCGGTGATGAGGAGATCATCCCGGTGGGCGGCGCTGACACAATCGAAGCGGCGGCGCTTCGCCTTTCGACATGGGAAGGGCAGCGGACGATCGTCGCGCGTCTCGGTGAACGCGGATCGCTGGCGGTCGCGCACGGGTTGATTGTCCGCGCCCCGGCAGTTCCCGTCACGGTGGTGGATACAATCGGCGCGGGGGATGTCTTCGACGCGGGTTTTATCGCCGCCATGTTAAACAGCGCATCCTTGAACGACGCGCTGGCGGAAGGCAACCTCGCCGCCGCCATCAAGATCGGACGCAGCGGGGCGCGCTCCGCACCGACGCGCGAAGAATTCAAAGTATGGAAGGCACGGTTGAGCGCAACAAGTGAGCCGGAAGCGCGCTCGCGTAAGCCGAAGTACTGCGAAGGGTAAAGCCGCGAAGAAGGCAGGTGTTCGCAGCGAACACCTGCACGCTGAATCTCACCGCAAAAAGAAATAGAGCAGCACGCCGATCAAGATCATCACGGTTGCAATCAGGAAGCCGTTCAGCAGCATGCCTGCCATCGCTGGACGGGGTGTTTTCGCTGCGGCACGTCGGCGCTTGCCTTGATAACGCCCATAACGGTCAACACGATTTCCTTGATCATCTTCGCCGCGAACCCATGTGGATTTGACCAGCCATTTGCTTTCATCGGGCAGCGGCTTGCAGACAACATGCAAATTCACCCCGTTCACTTTGCGAATGAATTTTGTGTCGCCGTCGTCTTCTAAATAGGCTCTATCGGGATCGCGAATCGCCTGATTAACCATGTCCTCGGTGATAGCGCGAAGCTGCATACGCTCCACGGCATGTTTGCTGAGTGTCACGCGTGTGTACTTGGGAATGGGATACATGTGGAAAACCTGCGCAGAAGCACCCAATAAGAAGGTGTGATATGCGTTTTACTTTACCACGTTTGATCGTTAAATGAAACGCAAGAAAGACAAGCGTCTTTAAGATGACGTCTCGCTGTGCAAATAAAAAAGTCCTTGAGACATTGTTCAAGGACTTCATCGCGGGTTATTTTTCTCCCGGTGGAGTGCCTGTCGATTTCGCGTATTCCGTAAAAAGCATCGGCTCGATGTAATGCAGGAACTGCTTTGCTTCTTCCAGCGAGGCGACCGGGCGAAAACGATCATTCATCACTTTGGCGGCAACCGTGCCGAAGAAGCGCATCACCGAACTGTTGGAGATGAGCAGAATCCAGCCCGTATTGTTTTCCGCCTGATTTTTCCGCAGTTCGGAGATTGGCTCAACGATGCGCGTGGTGAATGTCTCCAAACTGCTCGCGTCGATGATCAGATGACACGGCGGCGGCGTTTCGCGGAGCATTTTACCGATCTCCGCGATCCGTGCGACCATCTCCTCGCGGCTGTAATCTCCGCCGACTGTCCCCAGAATCACCTTATTCTCGACCAACCATTGAATACTGCTTCCCATGATCCAATGCCCCGACTGTTATAGTCCTTAAGCCTCATTGTATGCGCCAAATCATATATGACGCCAGCGTGTCAGGCGAGTACCAGTCCATGAAATGCCGCGTACCGCTGCGCGGCGATTTCGAATTCGGCGCGTTTTTGATCGGTGAGCGGGCGGAACGTGTCGCGGGTGATGATCACTTTATCGCGTTTGATCGTGCGCTTCCATGTGCCTTCAATTTGACCGTCAATGACGATCATCGGGAAGAAAACACCGTTGCCGCCGGGGACGACTTTTGACGCGTGCAGCGGGTCAAGCACATCCGAGCGATCTTGATAACCGAGCAGGTATTCGTCAAAGCCGGGGAGCAGCACCACCCCGCGCGGATGATCCGGCGGCGCAGTGTGATCGGCGTGCATCCAGTAGGTCTTTTTGCCAATCGTTTCGCTGACGAACTGCGATTTGATCGACTCGAAACCCTTTCGCGCCTCGGTGATCGTTAACCCCGTCCACCACGCGAAATCATGGATCGTAGCGAATCCGTGACTGGTGAAATACAGCTTGGCAAGCGCGGCGAGGGCTTCTTCGCGCGGCAGAATCGGCGTGTTGGGAGTCCAATCATCCAGCAGCGCGAAAGTTTGCTCTTTTCCGCGCATCGGACCGATGCAGATCACGCCCGTCTGTGCCATATACCAGAGAATGTGATAGCCGCGCTGATTGTTGGTATGAATCCCCGCGTTACCAAGCACCTCAAACATCTGCACGCGGGTGAGGCGTTTTTTGCCCGCCAGCGCTTCCCGAAAGATCGGCTCAATGCGCTGCATCACCGGCACATCGAGATCAAGCTGCGCTAACCGCTGTGCATCTCTGGCGATCATGCGCGCCGCGCCGAGTTGAAGCATCCATTTGATATGCTCCGGCGCGACCCAATGGATCGTACCGCGTTGGGGCCATGTGCGTAGGATTTCACCGTTTTCGATGGCTTGTTCAATCGTTTGGAGCGTTGCGGACGGGATGCGCGCACCAATCGCCCACACCGCTTGATAATAATCCTGCGCTTGCATCGCGCCCATCCACGAAACAACCGCATGAGGAGTCTCACAGGTGGGCGGCATAATACGCTGATGATGAAGCCGCTGGCGTGCAATATCCGATGAATTCATTTCACCTCCGGGGGAATACATTTCTCTATTATGCGTCGGCATGCTTGATTCGCGCCGCTCAAACCAAAGTGAAACGAAATACCGGAATGAACCGTGTTATAGTCTGATCAATTGGTTGCGGGGATCATCTGCAAGAGGAAGGTGTATGATGCGTCGAATCCTTCTCATCGTTGTTATGCTCGTGATTGCGCTCCTGTTTGTTGTCCCAACTACGACAGCAGCAGGAGACGAACAGAGTTATGCAAGTGGAACCGTCATCTATATCGTTGCCCCCGGTGATACACTGGCGCGGATTGCCGCGCGATTTTATACCACCGTTCAAGACATCGCCGCCATCAACGGCATTTACAATATCAACCTGATCTATGTGGGACAGCAGCTTTTCATCCCAACATCGTATTATCCGCCGCCGCCGCCTCCACCCCCACCGCCCCCACCGCCGATCGGTTCATATTATGTCGTGCAGCGCGGTGATACATTGGCGCGGATCGCGCAGTGGTTCGGGTCAACCGTGTGGGCAATCCAGCAGGCGAACGGGATCGCTAACCCCAACGTGATCTATGCAGGCATGGTGTTGTATATCCCGCCGAACACCCCGCCGCCCCCCACCTATGTCACGCCCTATTATGTCCAGTACGGTGACACACTGGCGCGGATTGCGCGGAACTTCGGCACAACGGTCGATCTGATCGTGCAGTACAACGGGATCATCAACCCGAACCGGATTTATGTCGGTCAGCTTCTCAATATCCCGCACTGGTAGAACGCCGCATCCCACGCAATAGCTGACAGGGGTACACATGCCCCCCTTCTAGCGTGTGCTTTTGCCCTTCTCCCCTCCCTGCTTCAGCGGGGAGGGGTCGGGGGTGGGGTTACTTTTCTGGCGTTACCTTTG
>CALBRY010000127.1 GCA_937927665.1 uncultured Chloroflexota bacterium | reverse complement strand
GACCGTTTCGCCGGGGCGCGGGCGATACGTATCGAACTCGTTTTCAAATGTGTAACCCGGCGGGCAGTTGATCGCCGCCTGTAGACTCATCAAGAGACTGTTATCCCGGAACGGTCCGATCACTGGCAGGACGATCAGCGCCGCCATTGCGATTACCGCCAGAATAATGAAAAAACAACCTAAGCGCGCCATAATCCGCTCATTCCTTATCTATCTACGCTCCGCCTTGAAGTGAAGCATACGCATATCATGCCATCACGCAATCTTATTCGCTCAATCGAAGAACTCTCCATAAATGCGCTGCCGAGCCTGTACACCCAACTCTATGACGGCTGGGTGCTGCGCCTTTCGGATGGGTTGACGCGCCGCGCCAACTCGATTAACCCGCTGTATACCGGTTCACTGCCGCTGGATGAGAAGATCACCTACTGCGAAGACCTGTTCCGCCGCCGTGATCGCGCCCCTGTTTTTAAGATGACACCCGTCACCAAGCCCACGCTGATCGACGCGCTGACGGCACACGGCTACAAGCTCGACGCAGGAACGAGCATCCAGACGCTGCGTTTAGGGTCAAGCGACGGGTGGATCGCCTTCAAAAGCGATCTGTTTAAGATGACCTTCACCAATCGGGTGACAACCGCATGGATCGATGACCAGATCGCGTTTCACGAACCCGGCGAACGGGCACGCTTGACCACCCGCGCCGCGTATGAGTTGATCATCCCGCATGCGGCATATTTCCGCCTTGCGTTTGATGGCGTACCCGTCGCGGCGAGCTTGGGCGTTATCGAGCGCGGCTGGATGGGTTTATACGGCATTGTCGTCGATGAAAAGATGCGCGGGCGCGGCATAGGGACGGAACTTGTGCGGCGGATGCTCGGCTACGGCGCGGCATTCAACGTAACGCACACTTATTTGCAGGTGTTCACGAGCAACGCCCCGGCGATCCGCTTGTACAACAAACTCGGCTTCGAAGAAGTCTATCAATATCGCTATTTCCAGAAGCAGGCAGGTTCTTGATCTCAATGAAATGAATAAGCTTCAGACTCGAAAACGATACTAGATCCTATAATCAAGAGTAGTGTCTTTGAGCAACGCAGGGCAAAACTGCCCTTCACTCGAGGAGTACGCTGAAGCATGACACGTTTCCAAACATTCACACCGGACATGGAGGTATGGGGGCAGGTGATGATGTCATTTGCCAACGCAACACGCGCCGAAAATATCATCCCTTACTTGAAGAAGCATAATCTCTTCCCAATTGATCCTGATCGCTGGTATTTGGCGCAGCCTTTTTTGGATGTACTGCACGATATTTACGAAGTGGATAAGACGGAGTCCGTCTCTGACTTTGTGAGTATTGGGCTGCGTATCTCAGAAGAGGTGCTGTTCCCGGAAGACTACGATCAATATTCTTTCGAAGAAAAAATGATGATCTGGGATGGCGTTTATCAAGCCAATCATCGCGGCAGTATGGTCGGCGGAATCGAAAGTGAACTTGTCACACCCGGTCATATTCGTTATGTGCTCAACACCATCTATCCCGATGATCTGAACTATGGTGTCCTCTACGGGATCGTGCGGAAACATATCCCTGCCAACACGCAGTTCACCGTCAGTTATGACGAATCCGAAAGCCCCCGGAGCGATAACGGCGGCGATTTTTCGGTTTTCGACCTGAAATGGATGCCCAAGTAAAGCGCAATATATGCTCGCCCCTCTCTAAGGGAGGGGCAGAGATGCCCATCATCCGCTATAATTCCCCTCCGAGATCACCCAGTAAGCAGGATTCCCGATGACAAGCTCTGTCAATTTCGACCGCGCCATCGAATATTATGATCAAACGCGGGGTTTTCCCCCCGGTGTTGATCAACATATCCCGCAGTTGTTCACCGCCGCCGGAAACTTGACGCCGCGCAGCCGTGTCCTAGAGATCGGCGTTGGAACAGGGCGAATCGCTGTTCCGGTTGCGCCGCATATCGGGCAGTATTTCGGAATCGACATCTCAACAGGGATGATGGGCAAACTCCGTGCAAAACTCACCGCCGAGCGCGTCAACTTGATTCAAGGCGATGCGACCTATCTCCCGTTCGCTTCCAAAACCTTTGACGCGGTGATTGCTGTCCACATCTTTCACCTGATCCCGACATGGCGCGCCGCGCTCAAAGAGGTTGCCCGCGTTCTCAAACCCGGCGCGATGCTTCTGCACGGCTGGAATGGTCGCACGCGCGATAACATCCTAAATGACGTTTGGGAAAGTGAGACTCAAACGAGTCACGAAGCACCCGGTGCAGTTGGGATCACCGAGCAGGGGACATTCCTCTATGAAGAAGGCTGGCGGGAACGCGGCGCGCAGCAGACTTACGAGTTTTCTGTCTCCCATTCCGCAAACAGCTTTCTCAGCATGATCGAGGGGCGCAAATGGTCACGATGCTGGCGTATGCCAGACGACGTGATCGAACGCGGCGCAGCGGCAGTGCGCGCCTATATTGATGCGAATTTCCCCGATCCCGATGCGCCATTTATGGTGGAATCGCATTTCCACGTTCAGGCGTATTTGCCGCCGCGCATCCAAAGCTGACACCATGAACATCTTGCATGTCACGCCGTATTATCTTCCGGCGTATCCGTTTGGCGGCGTCGTGCGCGCTGTCGAAGGCATGTCCGCCGCGCTGATACGGCGTGGACATCAGGTGACGGTGCTGACCACCGATGCTGTATCGCGCACCGAGCGCTATTCCGGCGAACTCGTCGAAACCATCGACGGGGTGCGCGTGATCCGCGTCCGCAATTGGATTCCTGCCCTGCGTCGCTCCAATCTTTCTACACCCATCGGCATGCGCCGCATCGCGCCATCGTTGATCGCTGACGCGGATGTGATTCATCTGCACGAATTCCGCACCGCCGAAGCGCTGATCGTCACACCAGCGGCGGAGCGGCGGCACAAACCTGTTGTGATGTCCCCTCATGGCACGCTGACATTGGATGCGGGCGAAACCGGACTGAAACGGATCTGGGATCGCGTGTTGAGTCCACCCGTTTCGCGGCGCATCAATGCGGTGATCGGCTTGACGGAAAAAGAAACCGCCGAAGCGCGCGAATTATGGACGCAGTTCGGTACGTCGTCGCACTTTTACACGATCCCCAACGGCGTAAATGCCGCCGAGTTTGACAGCTTGAACGGCGCGGAAGCGTTCCGCCAGCAGTACGGGATCGGCGGCGCGCCGCTGATCTTATTCATGGGCAGGCTGCACCGTCGCAAAGGCGCGAGTCTGCTTGTAAAAGCATTTCTGCAAGCGGCGATCCCCGGCGCAAAGCTGATGATCGCCGGACCGGACGAAGGCGAACTCGCGGTGATCACGCCGATGCTGACCCCCGATGTGATCGTTCCCGGCTTTCTGGATGCGGCGGCGCGGCGGGCAGCACTCGCGGCAGCGGATGTGTTCGTGCTTCCGGCGCTTGGCGGCGAAGGGCTGCCGATGGCGGTCTTAGAAGCACTGGCGGCGGGCGTTCCGGTCATGATCTCGCCCGCGTGCGGCTTACCCATCGTCGAGCGTTCGCAAGCCGGAGTCATCACCGCCGCCGAACCGGACGCGATCGCCGCCGCGCTCCGCGATCTAGTGGCAGATCCGTCACGACGAGCGCTCATGCGCGACAACGCGCGGCGGCTCGCCCGCGATCAATTTTCGTGGGATACGGTTGGCGCACAGCTTGAGGCGGTTTATCAGGAGGTCACACGATGACGCAGGAAATGATTTTCACCGCGCTGTTGATTTTCTTGCTGCGGGTGATCAACAACGCTATCGGAACGGTTCGGCTGGTGACGTTGGCGCGCGGGATGCGCTGGCTCACGGCAATCCTCGGCTTCTTTGAGGCGTTGATCTTCGCCGTCACGATCTCCGGCGTCGTCACCGATTTGACCAATCTCCCCAACTTGATCGCCTACTGCGGCGGTTTTTCGGTCGGGGCGTGGGTCGGCATGTCGCTAGAGGCGCGCTTTGTCAAGACATTTGTGATCGTCAACGTGTTCGCCTCAAAAAATGGTCATGAGGTCGCGCTGGCATTACGTCAACAGGGATTCGGCGTGACCGAGATGATGGGCGAAGGTCATGCGGGTGGTGTGACCATGCTCCGCAGTGTGACCAGTCACCGCGAAGTCCCCAAGATCAACGCCATCGTGAAAGAAATCGCGCCGGACTCATTCGTCGCTGTTGAACAGGTGCGGAGTATTCAAGGCGGTTGGATGCGTCAAGGCACGCGTAACCAACCCACCGTATAAATCACATGACGACAACCAGTTCTCCCATTTCCGGCGCGGAGGCACGGCGCGCGGCGCGCAATGTTGGCGCAATCGCGGCGGCGCGCATCCTCAGCAGCGGCGCACTCCTCATCTGGCAGTTGATTTTAGTGCGATTGCTCGGCAGCAGTGATTTCGGCATCGCCAACACGGTGACCAGTCTGTTCGCGGTTGGCGTCACGCTGACCACGTTCGGCATCAGCGCGATCTATATCCGCGATGTTGCCCGCGCTCCACAGGACGCCGGACGTTATGCCGCCGCCTCGCTGACTATCCAGACGGTTCTGGCGCTTCTCGCGTATGTTGGGATCAGCGCGGCGGGATTGGCGCTCGGCTATGAATCGACGATCCGCGCATTTGCCGCCATCGCCGCTATCAGCCTATTCGTTGATCTAACGGGCAACGTCGGCTATGACACGCTCCTTGCGCGCGAACGAATGGCGGTCGCTTCGTTTATTGATGTGGCGCATATCGCGGCGCGGATTTTGCTGGCAGGCGCGGCGTTGGCGCTCGGCTTCGGCTTGCTCGGTATCTACGTGATGACGATTGTCAGCGGGTTGGGGCGGGCGGCGGCGATGTGGATCGCGCTTTCGCGTGATCGGATTCGCCCGATTTTTCCGGTCGAGCGGCGGCTGGCGTGGGCGTTGATCCTCGGCGGCGCGCCGCTGGCGATCAGCGGATTTATCAACCAGCTTTACACGCAAATCGATAAGCTGATGACGACCAGCGTCTTGACCACAACCGACACCGGACACCTCGGCGCGGCATTCGTGATCATCTTCGGCGTGGTGGAAATCCTCAGCGGCACGGTGATCGTCGCTGTCTTTCCGATCATGTCGCGCCTGTTTACCCCCGGTCAGCCGCTCGAAAGCGAGGCGAACGCTACTTTTCGCATGTTGATCGAAAAACTGGCGTTTTACAGTCTGCTCATTGTGATCCCGATGGGCTTGATCATTACGCTGTTCAGCTCCGCGATCACGATTCCCCTGTTCGGTGAGGATTTTATCCCCACATCCGATATTCTCGGCTTGCTGATCTGGTACGCGGCGATCACGATCGTTGGCAATGTTTACGCGCAGGGCTTGATCGCCATGAACCGCCAGCGCACCCTGCTGATCGTTCGCAGTGTTGGCTTGGTCGGCAAATTGACGCTCAATCTGATCCTGCTCCCAAAGATCGGCGTGATTGGCGCGGCACTGGCGTCACTCGTCGCGGAATTCGTCGTCTTGTTCGGGCTGTTCAGCGCATATCGCATCGGTTGGAAAATATTGGTGCCGCAGGTGCTCCGCGCATTCGCGGCGGGCGTGATCGGCGCTGGCGTGATGATCGTCTTGGGAAACCTGTCACCGCTCATCGGCATGATCGGCGGGAGCGCGGCATATGCGATCGCCGTGCTGCTGTTGGGGACGCTCCGCCCGGATGACTGGGATTTACTTTACAGGTTAGCGGCGGCGCTGCCGGGTGGCAATCTGATTCGGCGCATGTGGAAGCGCGATATTCCCCTCAATTGGTGAGCCTCGCCGTAGGGCAACCGCATCAAAGGCGCAAAGTGGCATCTGCAAGGTGAGTCTCTTTGCGATATGCTTTTTTTGTTCTCTTGGTGCCCACCGAGGGAGTGATTGCATCGAAACCTGTTTCGCTGATACACTCATGACATACACTCAGATTTTCCTGGCAAGCATCACGTAAACATCGACGCCGACGCGGAACCACTGTGATTGCCGCCAAACCATGAAAGGGATGCCAATGCGTATGAGGCACCAGATCGCATTGCTCACCCTCGTGAGCGTGTTAGGGCTGCTTGTGTTAACTGTGCCGCTCACGCAGGCGCAGGAATCATCACCCTCGCAGAATGTTTGTGCAGCCTTGATCGATCGGGTTCTTGACCAAGTAGGGAGCAACTGCGCCAATCTGGATGGAAGCAGTGCCTGTTACGGTTATGGCAGTGTTGCGGCGCAGTTCACCAGCGGCGCAGCCTACAAATTCAATCTTCCTACCGATCGGATAAGCCTCGATCTGCTTTCCGCTCTCCATACGTCCGCCTTCAACCCCGCAACAGAAGAACTCGGAATTGCGATGCTGAACGTAGCCGCGAATCCCGCTGTTCTTGACGGACTCAATCTCGGGGATGTGAAATACTTCCTGTTCGGTGATGTCGAACTGATCAATGCTGTTTCCGCCGATGATATGTTCTTGATGTCTGACGCTGCCCCCGTCGCGTATCTCGTCAGCGATACGGTGCTGCGTGCTGCGCCATCCGCCGCCGCGCCGGATCTTGCCGCGCTCACGTCGGGATCAGAAGTGCGTTTAGACGGCATCACCGCGGATGGCGCATGGCTGCATGTCGTCACCGATTCTTACACCGCATGGATGGCGTCGGCGGCGGTCGGTGATATCGACCTGACTGCGCTCCCGAAGGTCAAACCCGGCAGCCTGTACCCGATGCAGGCGTTTAATTTCACCACCAGCGGCGCGGCGCTCGAAGGCTGTGCGGGTGTTCCTGCGGCGATGCTCGTTTTGCAAGCGCCGCCGAATGCGCTCGTGGATGTGATCGCCAACGGTGTTCCGCTCCGTTTCTCGAATACGATTTTCCTTCGCACCGATGCTGAAGGTTCGCTCGAAGTGATCAACATTTCGGGGGATGTCGTCGTGAGTGCGGGCGATGTTCAGCAGTCGAGTTTCCGCGCGGCGGGCGCGCTTGCTGCCCGCGTGACGACAGAAGGCATTGATTATCGTTATCGTGCGATGAGCCGCGCCGAACTTGACTCGTATGAAGCGCTCGAAGCACTGCCCGAAAATCTGCTGTATACCCCCGTCGCGCTGCCGTTGATCGTGCAGCCTTCCGGCGGCGGTGAGCCGCCCCCGATCATTATTCCGCCGGATGGCACGCCGTTTACAGGCGGCGACGGATCGCCCCCTGATATTCCATTCCCCGTGCCGCCCCTTGATGTTGGCACATTCGGGCAAGATTTGGATGCCCCGCCGTGGGACGGGTTTAGCGTGGGGGACGGCGCCTGCGTGCCGTTCATCATTTATCATGGTGATCGCAGCGGCGCATGGGAAATCTATCTCTCGTTATTGAACGGTGAGGACGATATCAACCTCTCCCAATACGATCAAGCGCCCAATATTCAGCCATCAAGATCACCCGATGGCGCATGGGTCGCATTTTCGAGCAGCCGCGACGATGGCAACTGGGAAATCTACATCAGCCGCACCGATGGATCAGAAGTGCGCCGCGTCTCTTATAACACCGGCGTTGATCTCAATCCGGTGTGGGGCGAGAACAACATCATCCTGTTTGAATCGAACCGCGATGCAAACTGGGAACTATACGCCTTCGATGTTTCGACGGGCGAATTCACCCGCTTGACCGATTTTCCGGATGGCGCGGATATTGATCCGTCATGGTCGCCGGATAATCAGTTTGTCGTGTTCAGCCGCTACATTGACGGCGATTACGAACTGATGCTCTTAAACATCGAAACATTGGAAGTGACACAGCTTACCGATAATGATGTCGATGACATCAGCGCCCAGTTCAGCAGCGATATCACCAAGTTGGCATGGCTTCAGCGCAGCGCATCGACAGGGGTTTTTAACCTGATGCTGCGCGATCTCGAACTGCCGGAAAATCAGGATACCGATCTGAGCAACAACACAGATGAAGTGCTGGTCGATCTGGGTTCGAATATCAGCCTGAATTTGTGGGCACCGGATGACTCGTTTATCGTGTTCGATAGCAACGTAGACGGCGATTATGATGTGTTCGTGGTCGAAATCGAACTTGAGGACGGCGATACCGTGCGGGACATCAAGAACGTAACCGGAAACACGTTCCAAGATCGCGCCGCTACGTTTGTGTGCGGGCGTGATCGGCTGGCGTACCAATCCGACTTGCTCGACGAAGCCCGCAACTTTGACCTGTTCGAGATCAATCCGCTCAATGCCAACGGCGGCATCGAGCCGACAGACGTGCCGAATGCGCCCACTCGGATCACCGAATTCCCGGAAAACGAGATTTATTCGGTCAACACCCGCACCGATGAGGACGCAAGCCGCGAAGGGCGCGTGCCGTAAAGAACTAATCAAACGGGTGACCCCATGAGGTCACCCGTTACACGACTTGAGCGAAGCAGAACACCCTTTTTCTAAACGTATCCTACGGTGATTCGGTTGCTTCGGCGGTCGCTTCAGCGGTCGCTTCGGCGGCGGCGCGGTTCGCTTCAAGAATCACCGAAGCGACGACTTCATACGGCGGTGTCCCCGATGAATACGTCCGACCTTCCCATGTGATGAAGCTCGCTGCGCCGTCGTTTTGACCGGCATAGCGCACCATCAGGGCGGGGGTTCCGGTGATGCCGCTGTCCACACCAAACTGAATATCGATCAATACCTGCGGCTGTTCCAAACCATTGGCGCATTCGATGAGCGCCGCTTCGTCAATCTCCATGAAGCGGGTGAACAGCGGCAGCAGATCATCCCCGAAATACCGCCCGCTGATCGCCAATTCGTACAGGAGATCGCTCGCCAACCAGTACCCGATCGGGTTTCCGTCGATGTCTTGAATCAGTTCCCCTGTGCATTCCGCAATCAGCGCGGTAACGACGGACAACCGCCCGCCCGCTGTTGGGAACATCCTAAATTCAAACCGTGCCAGACCGGGGACGACAAATTCTTCCAACAGAGTATGAACATCCGCACGATAATTTTGACAATGTGGACACGCCCAATCCGCAAATTCCACAATCGTGATTGGCGCGTTGATGTCACCTAAATAGTAGCCGCCGTCTTCAAGCCGCCCCATTTCTAAATCGACCAAAAAGGCTGAAATAGGCAGCGATGCAGCCATCAACGAGAAAGCAGATTCAGTCGCTTCTGCCTCTGCGGTGGGGACTGGCGTCGAATCTTGAGCCAGCACAGGCATCGCGGCGAAAACGAGAATCATCAGCAGTGTCAGCCGTGCTGACCAGATGGGCGAGAGCCGTAACATGTTTGTCCCCTGTTTAAAAATAGTTCAGGTAGCCACCTATTTTAGTGACTTTTGGCGCTGTTTGCTCTATAAAATTCGCTTTTTAATAGAAACAACAAATTGCGGCATGCTGCTCACTGCCAATTCAGACAGAGAGTTGCATGAGGAAGGTGAAGCCATGTACGCGCAGGTCACGAAAGTACAGGTTCCGCTTGGGATGCGAGAGCGGTTTCGCGGGTTGCTTATGCAAACATATCTGCCACAACTCCGCAAGCGCGATGGATTTCTCGGAATGATGCTCTTGGAGGAGACGGACGACGAAGACGCAGCCCAGATTATTGTGCTGTGGGAAAATCAAGCGTCGGTCGAAGCGTTTGCCCGTACCGGATCACTAGAAGCAGGTATCAGCGCCATCGGCGCGATCGTTCCCGGAACAAAAGTCGTGCGGTCGAGCTTTCTGGTGACCGCCCGCGAAGGTGTAATCACCGTCGGAGAGTCGATGATGGGGAGCGGGCGTTAATCGCAGCTCGCGGAAAACCTGAGCTGATAGGCTTAAATAAAGGGCGCGCCTTCATTAAATAAACGAGGCGCGCCCTTTTTGATTGGATATACCCAATCCCCTTTTGAAGTGTGCGAAATCGCGGTTAAGATCAAAGTATCTCCTCCCCAAGCATGTCGGGGCAGATCGCGTATTGTGGTCTGCCCCGATGCATATCTATGTCTAGTCGTGTTAAAGGAAATCATGGATCGCCGTCGTGTCCTGACGATATTCCTGATTGTGTTCGTCAACTTTTTGGGCGCAAGCATCGTTCAGCCGATCCTCCCCCTCTATGCGGGTGGGCGCTTCGGCGCTTCCCCCGGTACGATCTCAATCCTTCTGGCGTCATATTTCGCGGCGCAGTTTCTCGCCGCACCCGTACTGGGTCAACTTTCTGATCGTTATGGGCGGCTGCCCGTATTGGTGCTGAGTCAGGTGGGAACGGTCGCCAGCTTTCTGATACTGGCGGGCGCGGAATCGCTGCCCATGCTGTTTGCCGGACGCATCCTCGACGGCATCACCGGTGGAAACGTGATCGTCGCGCAAGCATACCTGACCGATATTTCGACCCCGAAACAGCGGGCGGGTGCGCTCGGTGTGGTGTTTATGGCGTTCGGGTTGGGATATGCCCTCGGTCCGGCTGTCGGCGGATTTATTTCCGCGCTGGCGGATGACCGCACCGCGTATTATGTCGCTGCTGGAATCTCCCTCGTCACCGTTTTGATGACGATCTTTCTACTCGACGAATCGCTCACACCCGCGCAGCGTCTCGCACGGCGCTTGAACTCGCAAAGCAAATTAGGCGCGCATGATGTTGTCAGCAACCCGTCGCTGATGGTGATCATGGCGTTGGGCTTTGTCGCGCAGTTATCGATCGCGCTCATGAATTCGACCTTAGCGCTGTACGGCGAACAGGTCATCTTTGCGGGTCAGCCATCGGATAATGTGCATCTGGGCAACGGCTTAATCTTCTCCGGTTTCGGGATCGGGCAGGTGATCGCGCAGTTATTCCTGCTGCGTCCGCTGATTGCGCGCTACGGCGAAAAATGGCTGATCGTGTTCGGCGCGGTCTTTCGCGGGTTAAGCATCATGTCGATTGTGTTGATCGTCTCGCCGTTCTGGGTGGCAGGTGTCGCCATGCCGCTTGTGGCGATTTCCAGCGGTGTGATGATGCCATCCGTGCAAACACTGGCAACGACGAGCGTTTCTAGAAGTGTGAGCGGTGCGGCGCTCGGCTGGTATCAATCGGCGGCGACGATGGGGATCATTTTAGGAACCGCGCTCGGCGGGCAGTTTTTCAGTATCGCCCCCGCGCTCCCATACTTGATCGCCGGGGGAATACTGCTGCTGACGACGATTCCCGCGCTGTATCTCAAGCGGATTCACAAGCCGTATATCGAACCGGAACCGGATATATCACCCGCGACCGTAGCGGTATAACGCCGCGCCGGGTTACAAAACATCCAGCGGATCAATATCGACATGCCAGCCGCGCGGAAAGTGCAGATCACGCAGCGCCGCCGCCGGATCGGGTCCGCGCAGCAGCACATGCCAGCGGAACAGCTTATTTTCACGCTCAAAGAAGCATGGTGCAGGTCCGATAATCTCCGTGCCGCTCATGTTGAGCGATCGCAAGCGGTGGCGGATCATATTGGCGGCGCGTTCGGCTTCATCGCGTGCCTGCATTTCGGTCGAAAAGCGGAACAGGATGCGCGCCATCCGTCGGAACGGCGGATAGCCCATTTCGTGACGATACGCGATCTCGCGCTCGTAAAATGCACGGTAATCATGACGTGAGGCGGCGCGGATCGCATAATGTTCCGGCGAATACGTTTGCAGCACGACTTGACCGCCGAGCAATCCCCGTCCCGCGCGCCCTGCTACCTGTGTGAGCAGTTGAAATGTGCGCTCCCCGGCGCGGAAATCCGGCAGATGCAGCCCGACATCCGCGCTGACCACGCCGACCAGCGTCACCAGCGGCAAATCAAGCCCTTTGGCGACCATCTGCGTCCCGATGATCACATCGGTTTTGCGGTCGATAAACCGCTGCAAGATCGCCTCGTGCGCTTCCGGCGAGTCGGCAGTATCGCCATCCCATCGCGCCGTGCGCGCCCTCGGAAACAATTCATTAAACGCCAGTTCGACCTGCTGTGTTCCCGCGCCAAAAAACTTGATCCGCTTGCTGCCGCACTGCGAACACTGCGACGGTTCGGGTTCGGTGTAGCCGCAGCGGTGACAGCGCAGATGCTCCCCGATGCGGTGATGCGTAAGCGGTGTATCACAATTTTTGCACGCGATCACATACCCGCAGTCACGGCAGAAAACATGAGTCGCCTGTCCACGACGGTTCAGGAATAGGATCGCTTGTTCGCGCCGTCCGAGTGTTTCTTCGAGCGCGTCCTGTAAGGCGCGGCTGAAAATACTCGTGTTGCCCGCTTTGAGTTCGTCGCGCATATCGACCACGCGTACAGGCGGCAGATCGATCGTGAGCGCGTCCATTGCGCCGTCGTCGTCCGGTCGATAGCGCGGTGTTACGCCAACGGTTTCGCTCAGTTCGGTGATCTTTTCGCGGTGTCCGAGGATTCGGCGCGGCAGTTCCAACAGCGTGATCTGTCCCGTTTCGGCGCGGTAACGTGTCTCCAAGTCCGGCGTTGCGCTGCCGAGAATCAAGATTCCGCCGCTTCGTTTCAGGATCAATTCCGCGATATCGCGCACATGATAATACGGCGGTGGCAGCGGCGGCGATGCTTTGTAACTGCCGTCGTGACACTCGTCGATCACGATCAAACCGATATTCGGGAGCGGCGTAAACAGCGCCGACCGCGCCCCGACGATGATCCGCACCAAGCCATCCCGCGCACGCCGCCATGTGTCGTAGCGTTCGCCTTCGCTTAAGCCGCTGTGAACAACGGCGACTTTGCCGGGGAAGCGTGCCGCGACTCGCCGCACCGTTTGCGGAGTCAGCGCGATTTCTGGCACGAGAAAGATCGCGGTTTTGCCATTTTGCAGCGTGCGATCGATGGCGCGCAGATAAAGTTCGGTCTTGCCCGATCCGGTCACGCCATGCAGCAGGAAGGATTCAAAGTAGGGGGAGTCTGACCCCTCCCCCAACCCCTCCCCGAATTCAGGGAGGATGACAGCACCCTCACCCCCCGCCCCCCTCTCCGTTGACAGAGAGGGGGTGATCCGATTGCCCACTTTGGAGGCGGAAAGACGCCGCTGTAACGTTGATTCGATAGCTTCAAGAACGGCGGGTAAGTTCTCAAGCACCTGTTCATTGGTGAAACGGATCACCTGCAAGCCGAGGTTTTCCAGAAATTCCTGCCGGAGCGCGTCTTCATCCTGTGTGTATTGATGAATTCCGCCGTCGACCTCGATCACAATCTGAGCATCGCGGCAGTAGAAATCGACTACGAAGCGCTCGATGATGTGCTGACGGCGAAACCGCGCCCCAAGCGTTTTGCGTCCCCGGATTGCTTCCCACAGATAATCCTCAGCCGGAGTGGGTTTCAGCCGCAGTTCACGGCGAATTGGTTGAAGTTTCTCGTACAGCCGAAGCGGCATACTCCACCCGATGAAATCCCGACTCCAACTCGCCATCGGTCGCTCAACGGCTGACCGTCTTGAGCGTGTCTTTCCCCCCTCTCTGCCAGCGGAGAGGGGGGTAGGGGGGTGAGGGCGATTCCGG
>CALBRY010000126.1 GCA_937927665.1 uncultured Chloroflexota bacterium | reverse complement strand
GAAAAGTCAGCCGGTAAAGCACCCCTCCCCCACTCGCTTCGCTCGTCTCCCCTCCCCGAATTCGGAGAGGGGAGCAAACAAAAGCACTCGCTAAAAGGGGTGCATGTGCAGTGTGTACAAATGTGTACCCCTGTCAGCACGCAAGTGGGTAGAGGGACAAACGCAGGCTTGGAAGCCCCTACAAACACAGACCCCTATGCAGATTGCTCAAATGTGTACGCCTGTCAGCGTCAAAAGTGCTTACATGCCGCGCTTTTTATCGCGCTGCTTTTGAACCTGCCGTTCGACCACATCAAGCGCTTCGCGGAGTGTCCCGTCGAGAATTTGCCCCATTTCGGTGACGATGACATCTTCGCCATCCATATACAGGCGAAGTGTCACCTCGTAGGCATATTGCGTTTCGCGTCCTTGCACGGGAAGCTTGAAGTTCGCCAGCACGTGCGAAATATCGTCATTTCCGCGTGCGATCTTTTCCAAGCCGTCATACGTCATCTGCATGATCGATTCCGGCAAGCCGTCGTCAAGATCGTCGTGGAATTCGACCGTAAAATTAAGCTCCGCCATGCGTTTCCTCCTCTGGGCTGGGGTTGGGGATCGCATAGTACAAGCGCGCCCCGATGCCGCCTTCGGCACGGAGACGATCTGCCGCTGCGCCGTACACGAGTTCAAGCGATCCGCTTGATTTCAAGAGCGCTTGCTGAAGCTCCGCCGCGAATGTGTCATCCTCGACGGGATACGGCAGGATGAGCAGTTCGACGCGCTTTTCTTCCAGCGCCTTGAGCACATCGTCACGCCCAAGCGCGCCGCGTCCGTTCGCCTTCGCCATATCGATCACGTCATCGACCAGCCGCGTTTCATATGACCGCTCATACTCTTGAGCAGCCTCGCCTGCTTTGGTGAGAATTTCTTGACCGTTGGCGCGCATGGGGATGGGCAGGACGCCGACGATCATCGACTGCATGCGGTCGGGGAGAAAGTTCTTGACCATATGCGCTGATTCTTCCGCGCCGCCGAAAATGATCCGCTTGATGTCCTGTTCGCGACTCATCGTTTCGATGCGCGCGGCAAGATCGCGGTAATAGCGGGCGCGGTGCTCGTCGATCATCTTCTCGAACAAGTCGCGGAAATCGCCTTGAGCCATCGCGCCAAGCTGGTATTCGCTGCGCTGATGCCAGTCGTAATCGTCAATATCGAGTTCAAGGCTATCTTGACGGGTGACACTGCCCAAGTACCCGCGCAGGATATTCGCCTTCTCTTGATCCACCAGCACGATCAAGTATGGCTCATACTCGTCGATCATCCACACAAGCGGCAGTGTCACCGCCGCGCCGTAATGGATACTGTTTTCGACGGGGAAAGGGAGTGCAAAACTGCGAAGGTCATTGTGTGAGACAAACAGCGCCAGCGCCTTATCCTCGGGCTTATAGTGCGTCAAAAAGGATTCTGCCTGTTCGCTCAGGTCGCGCCAATGAGGATCAAGGCTTTTGAGCGCGTCTTTCAGCCAGATGCGCCAAGCCGCGATCGCCGCCTGATTTTCGCGGTTCGCGTTATCGACATTGAGATATATTGATAGGACAGGTTCACCAAGATCATGGAGTGCCCGCACATCATCGGTTGAAAACATCGATTCACCTCCGTTGTCAGAGCGCGCATCTCATCCAAAAATGGATGCGTGTTGATGATTCGATTGTGCGGGCATTTGTGACGCGGTGTAACGGTAAGTTGACCTAATTGGAATGAGCGGTTTGTGCGTCGCGCCGCGCCAGATCGCGGATCGCCAGCACGATCACCCACATGCTGAGGAAAATGATCACGCCCCATTCGGAGATCGTCACAATGTCGGTCGCGGCGCGTGCTTCTGGCGCGGCGAGCGCATCCGAGCTTTCGCCAAGCTTGGCGAACAGGTTGATCAGGAATACGGCGGATGAGATCACGAGCGGAACACCAACCAGCGCGATCCAGCGCGGATAGGCGGCTTGACTGCTCAAAGCGACATACGCGCTAAACACGGTGACGAGGATCATGGATGAGAAGAAAAAGAGGAGCGCGACGAGTCCATGCATATCTAAATTGACATCCATCGGGAACAGCGCGACACCGATGCCGCCAATGGTGACGATCACGCCGCCGATGATGAACAACCAGCGCCAGAAAGCACGGAAGCGAAGCCCGACGCTGAGCATGTGCAGCCCGAAGGCACTCGCGCCGATGATGAGGACGAGGCTAAATACCTGCCACAGTTCAGATGCGGCGGTGTGTCCTAATTCAGAGACAAAATGATTGGCGGGCGAATACGATTGTCCTTCCAGCCCGACAAACGCAAACGCTACGATGATCAGCCCGATCGACATGACCGACGCGCCGATTAAGCCCGCCCAACTCCCCAAAACTTTCAAACGGTTTTCCATGATGATTCCTCTGAGTTTGTGCTTGTATTTAGGAGGCGCGTAAATCGTCCAGCTCACGCAGCAGCAGATCATACTCTCTTTCGAGTTCGGCGCGCATCTCGCGCAGCAGATCGCGCCCTTTGATGCGCGCTAACTTGTCTTCGATCTTGAGCTTCATCATCGCGCCGTACAACATTTCATCGTGTTCACGTTTGAGCAGATCGCCCTGCTGGATCACCGCGATCAGTGTTTCTCGCAAGTCGCGCAGTGTGAGCGCTAACAGCGGTTGTTCGGCGGCGTGTTCGGTCAAGACTTCGAGCGCGGAGAGATCGCGCGCGGTATATGCCGCGTTGATCTGGCTCATGATCTGCGTGCGACGTTCCCGATCGGGGGTGTCAGCGGCGAGATCAGGGTGAAAGCGGCGGGCAAGCTCACGATAGAGCCGCTTGATCTTTTCGCCTTCCGGTTCGGTGTCTTTCGGCTTCGGCGGTGCGGATGCGGCGTGTGATGATGCGGCGTGTGATGGGGCGTCGTCCGGTTTCGTCCATGCGCGGCGGTACTGCTCCTCGACGGGAACATACCCCGGCGCGAACTGTGACCAATCCGGCTCATATACCGCGCCGTTTTTCTGGCGGCGCAGATCGGCTATGGCTTCGCGGATCACATCGATTCGCATCCTCATCGGCGCGATCATCTTGTCGTAGCGTATTTGAAATGCGTCGAGGTCGCGTTCGAGTTCCGCGACTTCGGCGCGTAATTTGGCGTTGGCGGCTTCGCGTTCGGCAATCGCAGCGCGCAGTTGATCGATGTCGTTCATGAGTCGAGAAATTTCACCATGACCTGTTCAAGCGGCTTCTTTTTGATCGTCGGGACTTGCGCCCCTGCTGCGGGATAGCCGACAGGAATCACGACGTAGGCGCGTTCGTTTGCGGGACGATTCAGAATTTCGCTGAGGAAGCTCATCGGGTTGGGTGTGTGCGTCAGGGTGGCTAATCCGCAGTGGTGGAGCGCCGCAAGCAGCATCCCGACCGCGATTCCGACGGACTCGGTTGCGTAATAATGTTTGATCTTCTCGCCATCTTCGCGTAAGCCGTAGGGCTGCATGAATACGACGATCAGATAGGGGGCATCTTCCAAATGCGGTTTGTGCCAATCTGTGCCGAGCGGGGCAACCGCGCCGAGCCATTCCGGTGTCATGCGGCTGGCGTAGTTGTCGCGTTCTTCTTCTTCGGCGGCTTCGCGGATCTGCCGCTTAATCGCCGTGCTGCCGACGACTACGAACGTCCACGGCTGCTGATTTGCGCCGCTCGGCGCGCTTGCCGCCGTTTTGATCGCGTTTTCGACCAGTTCAAATGGCACGGGATCACGCGAGAAAGCGCGTACCGTGCGGCGGTGTTTCATCTCCTCGTAAAACGCGCGTGACCGCGCGATCTGCTCCTCCGGTTCGAGACGGGGGAACTCAAGCGGGGTGAACTGCGCCGTGTCACTCATGGCTTACCCTCCTTCCATGCGATGTGCTATTTCGATTATAGGGGGATTATGCGCGCCAGCGTCGAATGGATCTAAGAAACCATCTGAAAAACCCCCTCACCCACGTAAACGAGGCTGAGGGGAAGAAGGACGTCCCTACAAGCAGAAGTAACGTAAAGCACCCCTCCCCCACTCGCTTCGCTCGTCTCCCCTCCCCGAATTCGGAGAGGGGAGCAAGCAAAAGCACTCGCTAAAAGGGGCGCATGTACCCCTACCAGCACGTAAACAAGGAGAGGGACAGCTTACGTAGCAAGCAGGGTGAGTGGTGTTTCGGCAGCATTACGATTTCGTAAGGAAATCGTTTACGATCTTAACGCTTCAGATGCGAAGTCAATCGTAGGATCAGGATACGTCCATTAATAGAACTTTTGGAGGTGATCTGATGGCGGGTTATGTCGCAAAGCCGTTTGTTGCCGGGACACCGGAAGCACTGGTAGTCGGGCAAATCGTCCTCTCATTCGTCGAAAATTTGGAAGCGGACATGATTAAGCCGCTTTTGCCAAAACACGGTTTCGATGTGATTGATCCTGAAAAATGGTATTCGCATCAAGCATGGATGGATACGCTAAAAGAATTGAGCGAACTGCCCGGTTCACAGTCGGCGCTGGTTGCGTTCGGTCGGAAAGCGGTAGAAAAAGCCCTGATGCCGCCAGAAATCACCAGTATTCCGCAAGCGCTCCACATTCTGCACGCGGTTCATCATATGAACCTTCGCAACATTCCAGAAGAAGAAGGCTATTTCATCGAAGAGAAGGGTCCCAATCACTATTGGGTGTATCACAACACGCCGAACCCGGAAGATGGCATTTATGGATTCATCTGGGGGATGGTTGCACGCTTTAAGAAACCGGATGAAGTGTTTATCGTGCGTGAAATCGAAAACCCGAACCCGGAGCTGCACGCGGGAACGGTGTATGAATGCAAGTGGGGTGCTAAAGGCACTCACCTCGATTAGGATAATCATGCAAGAGGCGATCCCAGTGGATCGCCTCTTGTTTTGTAGGGTAGAAATGCGGGCGCTAGATCACGGGTGCGTGCGGCTTGCGTGCGATGTACTGTCCGCTGCCGTTCGTGCCGTACCATTCGCTGCCATCAACGAGCTTTTTACCACGTAGGAAAACCATCACCGGCACGCCGCGCACGGTTGTTCCCTCGAAGAGGTTGTAATCGACCTTCATGTGATGCGTGCTGGCGCTGATGGTGTGTTCCTTGTTCGGGTCCCACACGAGAATATCGGCATCCGCACCAACCATGATCGCGCCCTTCTTGGGATACATGCCGAAAATGCGCGCCGGATTGGTGCTGTTTAGTTCGACAAAGCGCTGCGGGCTGATCTTGCCGCCGTTTACGCCTGCGTGCCAGATCATCATCATGCGGTCTTCGATTGCCGGGAGTCCGTTGGGAATGCGGGCGAAATTG
Organism: uncultured Chloroflexota bacterium; assembly: GCA_937927665.1. Taxonomy (GTDB): domain Bacteria; phylum Chloroflexota; class Anaerolineae; order Aggregatilineales; family Phototrophicaceae; genus Flexifilum. The sequence goes on along the minus strand of CALBRY010000126.1, from coordinate 8,195 downwards.
CCGAGTCCCAGTTCTTTACCGGGGCGGCGATAAGACGGGTCTTGCTGTTCGTATTCGACCCATTTGCCGCCGTTATGCGCCTTTGACCATTCCTGCCACGGTCCCTTGCCGCCATCAAACCAGAAATCGCAGTGATCGGTGCTGATCGCCTGAAGCGTGCCATCTTTGACGGCGCGCCACAAGACCTGCTGATCATGTTTGCTGCGGATGGGCGGTGAACACACAAACTTTGAGCCGTGAAAATCGGGCTGGGCGAGGTGTTCATCAACGGTGAGGAAGAAATACTGCACACATGTCTCGCCCATGACGGGATAGCCGAGCGCACGCCCGCGCTGGAGCGCCTGAATCGACGGTTCACAGGTCATGTGAACGACATAGAGCGGACAGCCGGTTAAACCGCTCATCACGACGGCGCGATTGGTCGCTTCGCCTTCGATTTCCGGCGGGCGCGACGAGGCGTGATAGACGGGATCGGTTTTGCCAGCGGCGAGGAGCGCGGGGGTTAACTGCGCTTCGACATCGCCGTTTTCGGCATGCACCATGACGATCATGCCGTGCTTCGCCGCCTGTGTCATCGCCTTGTAGAGGGTCGCGTCATCGACCTGAAAGACATTTTTGTACGCCATGAACAGCTTTAGGCTGGTGATGCCTTCGGCAACCATCGCCGGAATTTCTTCCATCACCGCATCGGTGAGATCGGTCACTGCCATATGGAAGGCGTAATCGATCTGGGCGGGCTTTGACTTCTCGCGCCAGATTTTCAAGCCATCGTGCAGCGTGCCGCCTTTCGGCTGGATCACAAAGTCGATGTGCGATGTTGTTCCGCCGAATGCCGCCGCCTTGTGACCGACATCAAAATCATCGTTGCTGTACGTGCCGCCGAACGGCAGATCGAGATGGGTATGCACATCGATTCCACCGGGGAGCAGGTATTTGCCCGCGCAGTCGATCACCTGATGCCCATGCGGGTCAATATGTGAGCCAATCGTGCTGATCGTCTCGCCTTCGACCAACACATCCGCCACGAACATATCGCTGGCTGTGACGACGGTGCCGCCCTTAAACAAAATGCCCATCATATTCCTCCACTAAGCAGTATCCGATTGTGTATTTATGCACCGTAATTCTAGCGCACGGGGGCAACCTTGCCATTTCGAGTACGCCATTTCAATATGGTTTGTATATGGTATGTTTTAGGTCTATTGCTTTTATAAGCGGATTCGTAATAGGTTTCATATAAGCAATTTCAGGATTGGATCGTTTCAGCACAGTCATAGGAATATCCTAAATTATGCTCAAGCTCGAACATATTGACTTAACTTGGTTAAACCCGGAGGAAACGATTTTATTGGTCGAATTCCATCCCAATTGGACATGGGACGAGTATTTTAAGATCGTTGAATGGATTCTTGAAAAGGTTGACCAAACGGGAAAGCCTGTCCGTATTATTTCAGTTGATGCCTACCGGCGGATGGTTTCGCCCCGTGGGGACTTTTTCGCGCGTGCTCGTGCGCTTTTTCCGCGTATGCTTAAGAGCGGCTGTTCAGCCGTATACGTCAATCCGTCCTCCATCACCAAAACACTCATTTCGGTATATTCAAAACTTTCTCCAGAAACAAATAAGGCAATTCGAGTGGCGAATACGCTTGAGGAAGCAAAGCAGATTGCGCTAGCGCAGCCGGAGAAAAACGACGATCAACAGAGCGGCTAACCGATTGTATTCCTAAACGTTACTTGAAGAGGGGCGGTGTGATGCTGTTCCAGACTCCTCTTGATCCTCTCCTTTGCCAGTTTCGCTGACTCGAGCTGTGAAGGATTATTCGGGAGGTTTTCACGGAATTCGTTTGCAGCATACCACCGCAATACCTATGATGTAATCACAATATTTGTTCAAGTTTAGGGGATAAAATTGGCAGTATTCTCACATGCAACGCTCACATGGGATGATCCAGAAGAAACTATCATCATCATCAATTACGCACAGCATTGGACATGGGATTCGTACTTCAACGGCGTGAAATGGATCGTGGAACAATCCACAACGCGGAATGTCGCGATCAATGTGATTACCGTCAACAACTTCGGCAGCCCATCGCTTCCGCGTGGAGATTTCTTCACCCGTGCGCGTGATCTATTCCCCAAGTTGATCAAGAACGGCTGCACCGTGACCTATGTTCGCCCCAGCCCGGCTGTGCGTGCGCTGATCGCCATTTTTGTGCGGTTGGTCCCCAGTGCCGCAAAGCATGTCAGTACGGCAGCCAGCATCGAAGAAGCGCGCGAATGGATTTTGGCACGCCGTAAGCAGTTGGCGAAAGACGTGGAAACAACCCAACCATAGGTTGAGCAACTAGCCCTACCTGTATCAGCGTTGGCGCAAGGCTGAGGGGAGAAAGAAACCCCTCCCCCGCCCCCTCCCCGCTGGCGCAAGGAGGGGAGAAAGAACCCCTCCCCCGACCCCTCCCCGCTGACGCAAGGAGGGGAGAAAAGCAAGATTGCTCAGATGTGTATCCGTGTCAGTGCTGGCGCAAGGCTGAGGGGAGAAAGCAACCCCTCCCCGCTGACGCAAGGAGGGGAGAAAGACAGGCGAGGGGATTATTAGGCTTGGAAGTGCGGGAGAATGTGCTTTGCGTATTCCTCGACAATCCGTTCTTCGTCGCCGCACATCAGGTAAATGTTGAACTGCGTAACACCGTTCGCCTCAAGTTCTTTGATTTTGGCGATATGCTGCTCGACGCTGCCGAGTACACCGAAACTATCAATGATGTCATTGCTGATGAAGCTGAGGTGATCGGCGTCTTTATCGGCGTGATGCTTATAATCGTAGCCTTTGCGCCCTTCGATGTAGTCGGTCAAGCGCTGCGGAATCCCGCCGCCGCCCGCACGCCCGTATTTTTCAACCAAATCCGCGACATGATTACCGACCATCGCCGGGAACCAGCGGGTTTGTTCACGCGCTTTATCGAGATCACCAACCCACGCGGGGGCGGCACTCATCACGCGGAATCCAGCGGTATCGAGTCCGGCATCACGCCGCGCTTGAAGCGCCTGATCGGTGAACCACTTGACGAGCCACGGATCGGCAAGCTGAATGATCAGCCCGTCGCCATGCGCGCCCGCAGCGGCAAGCGCCTTTGGACCATATGCCGCGAACCAAACAGGCATTTCATAATCATGCGCCCATGTAAGTTGCACATCGGCGTATTCTTCGCTGTAGTTGACCGTTTCGCCGCGCACCATGCGCTTGACCTTATCGGCGAAATCGATCATATGCTCGACTGTCTCCGGGCGCTTGCCGAGCATCCGGCGGCTGGAATCGCCGCGCCCGATGCCGAGATCAAAACGTCCGCCGCTTTGCGAACCCAGCGTGGCGTATAAACTCGCCGCAACCGACCAATCGCGCACGGCGGGATTGGTGACACACGGACCAAAACGCATCCGCTCGGTGTGCTCCATGCACATCGCCATTGTGACGTAACATTCGCGCCACAAGACATGCGAATCAAAAAACCATCCGTAAGTAAATCCCGCCTGCTCCGCCAATTTGCACAAGCTCACGGTACGGCGCGGATCGATATCACCCTTAAACGTAATTGCGAATTCCATGATGTGATCCCTTGTGTCAGCTAGATGAAAAGTAAAAGTTGAAAGGTGAAAGGTAAAAGTGGCAAACGATAAGACCACCCGCCTTTTCACCTTTTTACTCTAAAAACTCAGCGGGGCGATAACATCCCCCGGCGCGAACAGATCAAGCACGCCGTTGACGATGATGAATCCGCCGTTTGTGCCCAATGTCCGCTGGGATAAGCGCAGATCGAGCGTGACGGCGCTGTTTCCGCCTTCAACACGCGCCCCGGTCGAATCGATCACGATGATCGTCTCATCCGGTATACCAATCGCAAGCAGATCGGGGTTTTGATACGCCATTGCGATCAGCCGCCCCCAACGGTTATCCGCCATCAAACGCGGCTCAACGGATGCTTCCAGCAGGCGCAGCCCTTCGCGCACCAGCACGCCGCCGTCAAGCAGTGTGCCCTGTGTCGCGGCGACGATCTGTTCGTCATCGCTATCATAGGGGGTGGGCGGCATGGCGGTGTAACGGCGCGCAACGATCCCCGCCGCATCGCCGACGAACACCAGCGGTTTACCCGCCAACCAGAAATCTTGCAGGGGTTCGCGGATTAACTCGACGTTCACCAGCGATGCGTCACCCGCATGGATGATGATCTGATCATAGCCGGAGAGATCGGGCATTTCCGAGGCATCATGCAGATCGATCAAGTCGACTCCGGTGTCTTTGTAGAGCGTCATCGCCTGTGTGGTCGCGTCTGAGTCGGCGTATCCGGTGAACAGCGCCGCCGTGCCGGGTGTCACATTCAGGATGCTCGGATCGGATGGTTCGCCGCCGATCAGCGTCAGTGTCCCCGATCCTTCCGGTACGCTCAACGTCTCGAATGCGCGGCTGATGCTGGTCAGCGAAGGGGCAAGCGAAGGCTGACGCGCCGCGATGTCATAGGAAAAATCGCCGGGCGCGAACGTATGCAGCAGGACATTTCGCACGCTCAACACTTCCGCCGCGTTATCGAATGTCGCGGTGCCACGCGCGCCGAGCGTCTCGACATCGAGGATCGCGCCGCCGTACACGCCGAACGCGCTTTCGAGCAGGTTGTTATCGCGGATCAATGCGCCTGTGAAGCTGTCTACGCCGATCCCGATCCCCGGTACACCATCCTGCACGATGGCGTTGAGCAGGCGGGCGATGCGCGCCCGTTCGTAGAAGTGTTGTTCGAGGACGGCGCTTGTCACCCCGAAATCAAGCCCGCGCCGCTCGCCTTCGTTCCAAATATCGACTGCGCCTAAACGAAAGGCGTTTTCCGGTCCAAACTCATTCCCCCCATAGCCGCCGATCATCGTGCGCGATTCGATGGCGAGTCCGGCGCTGTTGCCGCCCATGACGACGCCGCGCGCGAATGCTGCCGCGAGTTCTTCTTCAAGCGGTGTTCCGGCGGTGATTTGCATGGCGATGGTTTGATCGCCGCCGAGGAAATACACACCCGCCAGATCATCGGCGAAATATTCGAGCGCTTCCGGCGACTGTGCCGCCTCACGAATATAAATCGGCGGGGTGACGACCTGACAATACGTTTCAACCGGAATCATGGCGCGGCAGACATCTTCAAGCTGACGGCGGCGGCGCTCAGAATCGCGGGTGTTGAGGAGCAGATCATCCGGCGTGAGCGTGGTCGCGTCGATGCTAAAGGTCATGGGCATGACGAGGATATAGAGGCGATCCGTTTCAAAGCGGGCGACGTTTTGATAAGCCGCTTCGATGAAACCGGGGAAAGTATCGGCATAAAACCCGCCGATCGGAATCCACGTTGTGACAACGCCTTCCCCATCGGGAGATGGTTCCGGTGTGGAATCTTGGGCATAAGCTGGAATGCCGATCGTCAGTGCAAAGACGATAGCAAGCAGCAGTGCAGCGCTAGCACGACGTTTCATGCACCGTAGTCCTTTTGTATTAAAGAGTGTGGAAAGATTGTAACGTTTTGGCGTGAAGCGGCGCAAACATGGAGGGGGATTTTATCCCCTGCCCATTCCTATCGGGGAATTGAGAACGGGCAGGGTGAGGTATGCTTGCTTGATGTTAGCTGACGACGCGCGTGGGCAGCGGCGCACCATTTTGAGGTGCTTGATAGCTCGGCTGCATGGTGTCTTTACGCACCCACACCGTCTGGCATGCAAGGACGACTTGATAATAGGTTTCGCTTGCGTCCTGACCGATCACGGTATAAGTGCCGGGGTTGAGGACGACACCGGGGGAAGCCTGACCGGGCGCATAATAGACCTGTGCGCCGAGAGGTGCTTCACCAACGACTGAACCGGACGGAATGGGGAGACTGCACGCACCACCGCCAAACTGTCCATTGAAAATCACGTTGCCGGTATCGCAGCCATCTACGATGAGCGTCCACGCATAGAGGATTGTGCCGACCGGACGTTCGAGCGTGAAATCGAGACGCATTTCCTGCCCCGCCGGAATCGGATAGGTGCCGGGATTCGGGACTGCGCCGTAGGTGAAATTGTTGAAGATATTCCAACCGGACAAACCGTTGACAGAGATACTGGCATTTTCATTCATATAGATGAGACCGCCAACTGTGACCACTGTCCGCACGTTATACGTGCCGCCATCGAGGTTTGCACGTTCAACGGTCATGCCAAAATTACCGGAATTGCAGCCGACCGTGTTCACAGAAATTACGCGGAAGGTTTCGCCCGCGGCAAGCGCTGTTGAAACACCACCCCATACAAACAACAAAACTAACGCCAGCATTACCACCCGCAGCGTACTTTTTCTGATCATTGTCTTTGCCCTCTGATAAGAAACAGCCCATATACAAAGGTTACAATATATATGAAACACGCGCGGTATAAAAATCGTAAACGACTCGTTTCAACTCGTAAATGATTGTTCCTCATAACATGGGATACGTGTCTGTGTGATTCAAATGGGTTTGAAGCTTGACGCGGCTCTTAAGGTGGAGAGAATCAGCGCTGAATTGGCGCACACGGCAGGATCAAGACACATGAGCGAATCGTTCTTCTTCGTCCTTGAAGGCATGGACGGGAGCGGCAAAAGTGAGATTTCGCGGCGGTTGGCGGCGGGCTGGCGGGCGCAAATTGGCGAGCGTGTGCTGCTCACCTTTCAACCGCATGATGACAGCGTAGCGGGTAAGTATATCCGGTCGATTCTCTCGCGTGAGTGGGAAGTCATCTCGCCGACGCTGGCGCTGGCGTTCGCTCTCAACCGATTGGATCATATCCAACGGGTGATCACGCCGTTTCTCGAAGGCGGCGATCAACAGGTGGCAATTTGTGACCGCTATGTGCTGTCTTCATTGGTGTATCAAACGGTCGCGCCGCTGGAAATCAGCGATGTGATGTTGATCAACAGCGCCGCCCGTGTCCCTGATCTCACGATCTATCTGGATGCAAGCGCCGAAACATGTTATGAACGCATGGGAGCGCGCGGAACAAGCCGCGAACTCTTTGAAGGCAAGCTCAACGAAACACGGGATGCGTATCTGCGCGGGATCGCGTATCTACGCGGACGCGGCGAACAGGTGATCATCGTCGATGCGAACGGGGATCGCCTGAGCGTGATCAACGGCATTCTGGCGGCGCTGCGCGGTGTCGCTCCGGCATGGCTGCCCACCGATCCGGTGGATGTGCTGCCGCCCATCCCGCCGATCACGAACATCGCACCCGCGATGCGCGTGTTTGAACAGCATTTTGTTGATCCTCAACGGCGCTGACGTGACCGAAAGAAAATCCAATCCTGATGTCCCTCGCGCTCGGTCACCGCGCGCTGGCGTGCAGCAGGATCACGCAAGAAGTTGAGCGCAGGATAGTCTTCGATGCGGCGCGGCACAGACGAAATAACGGTGATCTCATGCGTTGACGCAAAGCGCGCCGTGAGAATGTCTGTGCCGTTCTGCTTCCCTTGATAGTCGTGAATTTCGACCAGCATATCCGCCCGTGCTAAGGATGGGGCGCGCTCCAGATCGAGCAGATCGTATTCACAGCCTTCACAGTCCATCACGATCAGCGTCTTTTCGTTGATCAAGCGTTCAAGTTCAGCACAATCGCAGCGTCCGCCGATTGTCACGCGCGAATCAAGATGGTTCGCGGAAACTAAAGCACGGCAGTGATCCTGTTCGCGGGGGTCGATGTCAAAGGCATACACGCGTATCTCAGGATCAGAATAGGCAAACCCGACGGCGTAATAACCTTCGGCACTGCCGACGTTGATCAGCGTGATGTACCCATTCCGCAGCAGATCATTCACCAACCGGTGAAGCTCCTGTTCATAAATGCCAAGCACTTTAGGAATAAAGGCGTATCCCGGCGGCACCCTGATATACTGCATCCCCGCGAATGGTCCGCTTTGAACGGTCAGCCCAATACGGGACTCGGTGATACGTTCGAGCCGCAGCGATCGCAGATAACGATTGGTGGTACGGATCAGTGTTCCGTTGGCAATTCCACGAACAAGCGCTCCGGCATAATGCGTAATTTTGTTGAGCATGCTGCTACCTTTTCAGCCTGATGATCTTCGCGCATTTGCTTCTGAATGATTTCGACGTTTGATGCCCTTCTAAAACGCATCCGCTGGCGTAATGCCGCGTTCGCTG
>CALBRY010000125.1 GCA_937927665.1 uncultured Chloroflexota bacterium | reverse complement strand
CATACGTCGCATTCGCGGCGGGTGAAAAGCGCGCATGGTTGACCGAACAAGGATTGAAATTCTTCCCGATTGTCGGATGGGCGGAGCGCGGCGGTTATGGCGCGATCGGTCACGGAAATTCCGTGCCGCGTTTTCACATCACATGGGGAACGGGTCCCGGCTTGGTCGAAATCTTTGCGCGGCGCGTGCGCGAAGCGGCGCAAAAAGGATTGATCACGTTCAAATTCCGTCACCGTGTCAACGAGCTTTTACTCACAGGCGGAGCAGTCACCGGCGTACAGGGCGACATCCTCGAACCGAGCGATGTTCCGCGCGGCGCGCCGAGTTCACGCACCGTGATCGACTCGTTTACGCTCACAGCGCGGGCGGTGATCGTCACATCGGGCGGCATCGGCGCGAATCATGATCTGGTGCGGCAGAATTGGTCACCCCGGCTCGGTGCACCGCCCAAACGGATGCTTTCCGGCGTACCGGATTATGTCGATGGGCGCATGATCGGCATCGCGGAGTCCATCGGTGCAAATGTGATCAACCGTGATCGTATGTGGCATTACACTGAAGGTCTCGAAAACTGGAATCCGATCTGGAGTCGGCACGGAATCCGCATTCTGCCCGGTCCGTCATCCATGTGGTTTGATGCGCGCGGGAATCGTCTGCCTGTGCCGCTGTTCCCCGGTTTTGATACGCTCGGCACGTTGGCGCACATCGGCAAAACCGGATACGACTACACATGGTTTGTCCTGACACAAAACATCATCAAGAAAGAATTCGCACTCTCCGGTTCCGAGCAGAATCCCGATTTGACCGGGAAAAGCTGGCGGATGGTGCTTCAGCGCGTACGGCGCGGTCTGCCCGAACCCGTCGAAGCATTCATGAAAAAAGGCGCGGATTTTATTGTCGAACAAAACTTTGGCGAACTCGTGCGCCGCATGAATGCGCTCACGGGCGAAGATTTAATCGAATACACGGCGCTTGAACGCGAAATCAAAGCGCGTGACAGTCAATTAGACAACCGTTTCGGGAAAGACTCACAGATCACGGCGATCCGCGCCGCGCGTAAGTTCATCGGTGACCGTTTGATCCGCACCGCGCCGCCGCACCGCATCCTTGATCCCAAAGCCGCGCCGCTGATCGCCGTGCGCCTGAACATTCTCACCCGTAAAACGCTCGGCGGCTTACAAACCGATCTTTCAAGCCGCGTGTTAGGGAAAGATGGCGCGCCTGTGCCGGGGTTATATGCCGCGGGCGAAGTGGCAGGATTCGGCGGCGGGGGAATGCACGGCTACCGTGCGCTTGAAGGCACATTTTTAGGCGGGTGCATCTTCTCCGGCAGAACAGCGGGACGCACTGCCGCGCAAGATGTGAGTTAGCATCTGAGGGTTAGTTTGGTAAGCAGAAGAATAAATGAACAAACTCATGTATTCATGCGACATTTATCATGTTTTCTTCCGGGAAAACAGACTTGGGCGTAATATATCGTAACTGATCACTAGACATCGTCGGAGAAATCATCATGACAGTCGTCGTAAAACAAGTTGGAAACGAACCGATTATCATTTCTACAATCTACGAACCCATTGATATGTCGGTCGATCCACAGAAAAACCGCGACTTGTCTAACGCAATCGCCCGCAAGTTTACCTGTCCGGTTTACCGAATTATGGACTTCACACACTTTGAACTGACATTTGACCAATTGGTCGCCGGTCTTTCGGAGGACGTCCGCTTTTCGGAAGCAAACATCGTGATTCTAGTCGTTGGCAATGATGAATTAGTAGAATTTCAGGCAAATGCAATGAAGCAAGCGCAGTACGGCGGGCGTGAAGCGCACTATTTCACATCCGTTGAAAGTGCGCTCGCGTTCGCGCGGGAAAAAATCGCCAGCTAATGCGCTAACCCCTCTCCATCACAGATGATGGAGAGGGGCGCACGTCTCACCGCGACAAAATAAACAGCCCGACCAGAATCACGCCCGTTCCTAACAGCTTGGTCAGCGTGAGCGGCTCACTGAAGATCAGCACCGACAAAAACACGACGATCACAAACGATAAGCTCTGGAACGGGTACGCATAGCTCAGTTCAAACTGCGTCAGCGTCATCATCCATGTCAGCGAAGCGAGAAACGCGGCAATAAATCCGGTGATCACCAGCGGGTTGAGCAGAAGCCGCGCCAAAAACGCGATCTTCTCGCTCGTATCCGGCGGAAACTCCCCCGCCGCGCTCACCTGTGACTTGATGATCAACTGACCGTACACGGTGAACAGAATCGTTAGACCAAGATAGACATATCCCATAATCGGCGTTGACCTATTCGACGGGCGGCTGGGGGCTGACAAACGGAGGTTCTCCTTCAGGGTAAAACTTAACGAGCGGGACATTCGCTTTCAGGAAAGCGACTTCGGCAGGGTGATAGACCTTCCGGTAGGTGCGTGTGGAAACATCAAACCAGCATCGATCCGGGTCGCGCTCACCGGCGGATTGCGCTACCTGTACCGCCCCCGCGAATTCCGGGTGCTGCCGCTCAAATTGATCGACCATTTCTTGCAGCTTTTCCGCTTTTTGCGCCACGGTGCGATCCTCAAACTGAGTCCCCATTTTATCGGTCAAATCGCGCGCCGGAACGCCGCCGTAAACATGATTCGGCTGCATATCTTGGGTGATCACCGATCCAACCAGTGCCAAACTCCGCGCCCCAACTGCGACGGGCGAGACGATGCAGTGCCCGACAAACCACACATCTTTTTCAACATGCATGTACTTGTGCGAATAGAAGCGCGATCCTTCGACAATGTCGCCGAATTGGATATGCGTCCATAACTGGGAATGCGCGCCAATGCCGACATTATCATCAATATCCAACCCCCCCATCGAATCCAGCACGCAGTTTCCGCCGATCCAGCAGTTCCGCCCGATCTGCATCGGATGTTCGCCGTGTGCGAATCCGTTCGCATGCAGCTTGCTGTAATCGCCCAACCGGAACGCCGGGGTAATGATGCGGGTTTCGCGTCCGATATAGCAGAAATCGCCGAGGACAACTTGACGCGCCGCCCCATGTTTCCCGGTGATCACCACCCCCGGCTCAACGACCACGCCGCGCCCGATGATCACCTCGTCGGCATTAATCGTCCCTTCAATGCGAGACGGGTAAGCATCCATCGATTACATCCCTTCCAGAAAATGATCAAAGCACCTTCATAATGCTACCGTGTATGACACACCGCGCCATATCCGGTGATCGGCGGCGCATTTCAAGCGGCGCGGCACGCGGTAAAGTGATAGCAAACTCCGCCATAAGCAGGGCATTTGATCATGCACACGCAGCCTTTCGCATTCGAACGCGCCTTTACCGCGATGTTTCGCCGCCATCAGGAAGATTCTCCCGCCATCCGCGAGGCGCATTGTTTGGCGATGCAGTTTCCGGCAGTGTTTCTGCCCATTCAGCCCGGTGATCACTTTGCCGGACGGATGCGTTACCACCATATCGGCTTTTCACCGCAGCATCACGCGGGCGGATTCGGTTACTTCTGCGATGAACAAGCCATCCGCGCCGAAATGGAGACGCTTACACTCTCCGAAAGTGATCGCGCCGAGATCGAATCGATGCTTATGTTCTGGCGTACAGAAAATACACGGGCGAAAGTCCGCGCCGCCTTCCCGCCGCATTTAAGCGCCATCCTGCCATCGGATCAATGGACGAGCGAACCGGGGATCGTGTTTCCGCTGTATCGTATGGCGGGGGCGGCGCTCAACTACAAGAAACTGCTTTTACGAGGCATCCCCGGTTTGCGCGAGGACATTCAACACGGCACGGGATCGCCGTTTTATGCCGCACTCCATATGACGCTCGATACGTTCTGCAAAAGTGCGCTGGCATTGGCGGATCAAGCACGCACCGAAGCCGATCGACAGACCGATCAGGCGGAACGGACACGATTTGAACGCATCGCCGCAAGTTTGACAGCCATCACCGAACGCGCGCCGCAAACATTCCACGAAGCGATCCAGATGGTTTATCTGTTCACCATGCACGCGACCTTGCAGTGTAATTTCGGGCGCATGGATACCTATCTGGGCGATTTTCTCGCGGCGGATCTCACATCGGGGCGACTGACCCGTGATGAAGCACTGGATCTGCTCGTTTCGTTCTGGCGGATGATGCCTTCGTTTGCGGAAAATCTGGAGCGCGTCAAATTCGATCTGCGCGTGATCATCGGCGGGCGTGGGCGAGAGAACATCGAAAATGCTGATCAATTCGCGCTGTTGGCGCTCGATGCCAGCGATCGTGTGCGCGCCATCGTGCCGCAGTTGAGTTTACGCTGTTACACAGGCATGAATCCGGCACTCTATCAACGGGCGCTCGATCTGCTTGGTGCGGGGGCGACATTTCCCATTCTCTACAACGATGACGTGAATATTCCGGCGGTCATGCACGCCTTCGATGTTGATGCAGTCACCGCCGCGCGTTACATCCCGTTCGGATGCGGCGAAATGGTGCTGGAAGGCGTGAGTTTTGGCACGCCCAACGCCATCATCAACTTGCCGAAAGCGCTCGAAATCACGCTGCATAACGGCGTTGATCCGGTCAGTCGTCAGCCGATGGGATTAGCGCTCGGCACGCTTGCCGATTTTGCCACCTATGATGACCTATTCGCCGCATTCTCACGCCAGATCGCCCATTTCACCGATGCGGCGGGCGAATTTCAAGCGCTCGCATACCGGATCGCCGGAGAACAAGCCGCGTTCCTATACTTTTCACTCCTCTACGAAAACTGCATCGAGCGCGGATTAGGCATGTTCAGCGGCGGTGTGAGTCATCTGGGCGGTACTTATGAAACGTATGGCAACATCACCACCGCCGACAGTCTGACCGCGATCCGCGCCTGTGTGTATGATCGCCGCTCGATTGCGCCGGATACACTAATCGCCGCGCTCGATTCCAATTTTCAAGGTTTTGACGACGAGCGCGCCCAACTGCTCGCCGCTCCAAAATTTGGGAACGATGACGACAGCGCCGACACAACCGCCCGGCGCGTCCATGAGACAATCTGCACGCTCACCCGTAATCAACGCGACCGTACCGCCCTCGATTCGTTCCTCGTCGTAGCGATCAACAACAGCGCGCATATTTTACTTGGCGCGCTCACTGCTGCTTCTGCCGACGGGCGCAAAGCGGGCGAACCGCTCACCAACGGACACACCGCCGCCAACGGACAGGAGCGCAGCGGCATCACCGCCCTGCTCAATTCGATGGTCAAGCTCGATCCGGCGATCCACGCGGGTGCAACCCACAATCTCAAGTTTGCGCGCAGCATGTTTACCACGCACCGCCCACAGCTTGAAGCACTTCTGAAAACCTATTTCGAGTGCGGCGGCACGCAGTCCATGATCACCGTCGTTAACCGCGATGATTTGATCCGCGCCATCGAACACCCGGAAGAATACGCCAGCTTGATCGTGCGCGTCGGCGGATTCAGCGCCCGCTTTATCGATCTGCCGCCGGAAACACAGCGCGAAATCGTTCAGCGCACCCTGTGGGAATAACCATGTCCTCCGGCATCGTCTTGAATATTCAACGATTTTCCTTGCACGATGGCGACGGCATCCGCACGACGGTTTTTCTTAAAGGATGCGGCTTGCGCTGCGTCTGGTGTCATAACCCGGAGGCAATGCTGCTTCAGCCTCAAATGAGTGTTGACGGGAAAATGCTCGGCGTCGAAATGACCGTCGATCAAGTCATTGCGGCGGTCGAAAAAGATCGGCGCTATTACGAAAATTCCGGCGGCGGGTTGACACTTTCCGGCGGTGAGCCGCTCTTTCAATTCACATTCGCGCGCGATCTCTTGACCGAAGCAAAGCGGCGCGGATTGCATATCTGTCTGGATACTGCCGGGGATGTGCCGCAAAGCCATTTTGCCAGTATCCTGCCGCTGGTTGATGTATTCCTGTATGACATCAAAGCGCATACCCCCGAACAGCACCAGCGGCTGACCGGAGTCGAGAATAAGCGCATTCTCGCCAACCTTGAATTTCTTTATGCCAGCGGCGCGGCGATCACCCTCCGCTGTCCGTTGATCCCCGGTATCAACGATACGCCGGATCATCTCGCATGGATTGCCTCGCTTGCACGCCGCTATCCCAACTTGCGCGGCATCGATATCATGCCGTTTCACAACATGGCGGCGGGTAAATGGCGCGCCATCGGCAAAACATGGACGCTTGGCGATCTCCCGAACGCCAGCGAAGCTGATCGCGCCCGCTGGCTAGAAACACTGCGTGCATGCGGATATATCAATATACGCCTTTAGTTCTATGCCTCATATATGCGTAACTGTACATATGGGTCACACGGCGCATGATAAACCCACCTAATTTCCTACGAAATTATCAGGCATTTGTTGTATCATCTGCGCCAATCTCTCGCGCTTTTCATCTCACACGCAAGTAGCTAACCCTGAATCGGAGTTCAAGACCTGTGTCGCACAGTCTGATACAACGAATAGTCAACCGTGATGAACGCGCGCTGGTAGAACTATATAACCAGTACGGATCGCAAGTATTCGGCGTGGCGCTGCATGTACTCCAAGACCACAAACTCGCCGAAGAAGTCACACAAGACGTATTCTTGAAGGTATGGAACGGCGCAAGCAACTGGGATGTAACGCGCGGATCGGTCAGCGCATGGATTTTGACGATCACCCGCTTCACCGCGATTGATGTTCTGCGCCGTGAGCGCAAACATACGATATACTTTGGATTGCCGCTTGATGAATTTCTCCACACCATCGACCAACCCAACGGCATCGAGTCGGGTTCGGAAGTTGCCGTACTGCTCCGCTCGTTGATCGATCAACTCCCCCCCGAACAAACACAGGCGATTGAGCTTGCGTTCCTGAAAGGCATGACTCACAACGAGATTGCCGATCATCTCGGTGAGCCGCTCGGAACCATCAAAAGCCGAATCCGCCATGGACTGCAAACACTAAAGGGAATGTGGATGCGCGAAAACTCCTAAAAGCAAAAATCATCTATCTACGCCGCCAGATGCGAATGTAAAGTAACCATTATGGGCATATTAGACGATTACTTGAGGTCGCCAATCGTACATTATGGATGAGAACACGGAAGTTAGAAATTCGCAGCACGCTTTATCACCATGTCAAGAACTTCGCGAAATGCTGCCCGCTTATGTAATCGGCGCACTCAACGCAGATGAAATGGCGCGGATACAAGCATTATTTGAAGCGTGTCCTGAAGCAAAAGGGGAGCTTAAGGATTATGCCGCTGTTGCAGTCGGGTTTCTGGATCGGGTCGACCCGGTTTCGCCGCCCGCCGCTCTGTTAGGCGATATTCTTGATGCCATCCGCGACGAACCCGCGCCGCCCGAAGCGCCAGTCGCATCAAAAGGGGACGCCAAAAATAAGTAAACGTACCAGCGTTATTGAAAAATACAGCCGTTGTTTTGATGCTTCCAGAACGCGCTTGCTGGAAAGGTAAATTCTAAAACGATGGCACAAACGCTGACTCCTTCCCCGACAAACCCGCTGATGAGCGATGATCACGCTTCAGCAGTACGCTCGCGTATCAGCACGCAAGCATGGGGACTCTTTCCGTATCTCTTTTTGACGAACAGTATTGCCTTGGTGATCGTCGCAATCGCCGGGGTCGCCAGCCGCAGCGCCGATCAAAATGCGCCGATCCTTTTGTGGATCGGGCTGTTGGCGATTTTCGTGCCAACGGCGGCACGTCTGCTCAGCATCAAAGCCGAACGACAGGAGCGCATCGCCCTAATTGTGCTGCTTGGTGTCTCACTGTATCTGGTGAAGGTGCTGCACAGCCCGCTCGATTTCACCTTTCACGATGAATTTCTGCATTGGCGCACCGCCGCGAATATTCTGCGCGATGGTGTGCTGTTCACCCCCAACTCGATCCTTCCCGTCAGCCCGTCTTACCCCGGTCTGGAAATTCTCACCGGCGCGTTTGCCGAACTGAGCGGTTTATCAATTCCCGAAGCAGGGCTGATCACCCTCGGAATCGTCCGCGTCGGCTTTATGCTGGCGCTCTATCTCCTCTATGAGCAGGTCAGCAGTTCACCGCAGATCGGCGCACTGGCGGCGCTCCTGTATACTGCCAACTCGAATTTCATCTTTTTTGACTCGCAGTTCTCTTACGAATCGCTGGCGCTGCCGCTGGCGACCACCGTTTTATACGCCGTCGCAACACGCGATGAACGCCACAACTTGCGATTGTTTGCGCTTGCCCTGCCGTTGATCATCTTCACGTCGATGACGCATCACCTGACGGCTTATGTGATGAGCGGATTTATCGGCTTATGGGCGGTGGTGGCGATCGTGCAGCGGCGCAGTGCGAAAAACTGGATTCCGCTCGTGGTGCTCACCGTCTTGAGCGTTTCTATTTCGTTCGGGTGGTCATCGTTAGTCGGCGGCACGACATCCGATTATCTGCTGCCTGTCTTTCGCAGCGGAATCGCAGAAATTCTGTCGATCTTCTCCCGAACCTATGCCGGACGCCCTCTCTTTGAAAACGCGGCAGGCGGCGCATCACCCATATGGGAGCGTTACGCCGGAGTCGCGGCGGTGGTGTGCATTTTGGTCATTTTGCCAATCGGCATGTTTCAGGTGATTCGATCCGCATGGCTGCGCCGTCCGCTTGCCACCCGGATCGCCGTACTGCCCACGCAAACGATGGAAATATTCTCGCGCTATCGGGGCAGCGCCGCCGCGATTGGCTTCGCGGTGATCGTGATTCTGCATCCGGTCATGCAGGCATTCCGGCTGACATCAAGCGGATGGGAGATCGCCAACCGTTCATCGGAATTTCTATTCTGGGCAATTGCGTTCATCCTCGCGGTGGGCGTCCTGTTGATCGGTTCGCTCAAGATTCCGCACCGCCTCTATGTGATCGGCTTCACGCTCTGGGCGAGTATCATCTTTGTCGGCGGCGCGATCAGCGGCTGGCCCCCGTGGTCACGTCTGCCGGGAACCTATCTTGTTTCTGCCGATTCGCGCTCGGTTGAGCCGGAAAGTATCGCGGCGGCGCGTTGGGCAAATGATTTCTTGACTCCGCAAAGCCGCATGAGCGCCGACCGCATCAACACGCTGTTAATGAGCGTATACGGCAATCAGCGCATGATCACCCACCTTGCCGATGGGATTTATCTCGCATCGGTCTATTACGCCCCCGTGTTCGGTGAAACCGAGTTTGAACTCATGCGACGCGCCAATGTCGAATATATGCTCCTCGACCGCCGTTTGAGTATGAATCTGCCGCTTGTCGGAATCTACTTTGAAGCAGGTGAACCGGACGGCGATCGCGGCGGTGAACCCTTCCCGATCGGCGCGATGGACAAATTCGATTCACTTTTCGGGGCAAGCCGCATTTTCGACAGCGGCAGTATCCAGATTTATGACGTGGAGGCTGCATATGCAACTCGATAACACCCGCCGCTTTTTGATCCTGCTGCTGCTCACGGTCTTATCAACCGCCGCGATCAGCTTCGGCGGCGGCATCTTACGCACAGCGGCGGCACTCCTCATGATCTTCGCCCTGCCGGGATACGCGGTGCTTGCCGCATGGTTTCCTGATCGAATCGACAACCCCGCGAATCGGGTATTGTTCACCATCATCTTGAGCGCCACGCTCACCGGCTTAGGCGGCTTGGTGCTTCATTTCACGCTCGGCATACAGAGCGTTACATGGGTGTTATGGCTGGCGGCGCTCACGATCATTCATGGCGGGATCGCCTTTGTGCGCGGCGCGCGACGCCGTTTAACCTTCTCCGACACCGATCCCTTTGAGCCGCTGAATGGGAAACAAATCGTGGTGATCGGCGCGGCTGTGCTGATCGCATTCGGCGCGATCAACATCGCACGAACCGGAGTCATCGAGCAGCCGCGTCCCGGTTTCACCCAGTTATGGCTTTTGCAGGATGCCGCCGATCCCGAAAATCGCGTCCGCATCGGCATTCACAATCAAGAGAACGCACACCTCGTTTACCGGCTCGTCTTGAGCGCAGGCAGCGTCCCGATCACCGACGAAGAAGTGATTATCGAAGCGGGGCAAACATGGGAATCATGGCTGCCCATCAGCGCCGATACCATGCAGCCGATCCGCGCCGACCTTTACCGCCTCGATCAACCGAACCATGTATATCGCTCGGCGGAAGTGTGGCTCACCGGGCAGCAGTGAGCCGCTTTTCGCAGGTGATCGGAAACCCGAAAAGGCAAAACTCATCCAAAGGCGTGAAGGCATACGAAGTAGTCTGTATGAGATCGTACCGTATCCCTAGACTCTGAGCTGTGGATGGATAAACGCCTAATTGTTTCGGTAGAACTGCCAATCGATAGCCTTGTTCGGCGTGCCCGCTTACGCGGTGTGATCGAACATCTACGAACGCCGCTGTATCGCAATGGCTATGCGCTGATCGCCAGCACCGGAATCACCTCAATACTCGGTTTGCTCTACTGGGCAATTGCCGCCCGCACCTATGATACGGAAACCGTCGGTCTAAACTCGTCGGCGATCTCGATCCTGATCTTCTTATCAGGAATCGCGCAGATCAACCTGCAAGAGACGATGATCCGCTTCATTCCGCAAGCCGGATCACGCGCCGCCCGGTTGATCCTTTCGGCATATGCCATCGTGATCGTGCTTTCAACCGCTGTCGCGTTGATTTTCTGTTTGGGAATTCCCTTCTGGTCGCCCGCACTCGGCTATCTAGTTGAATCCACCGCGTCGGCGATCTGGTTCGTGTTCGCGCTGATCCTGTGGAGCGTGTTTGTCATTCAGGATGCAGTGCTGACCGGGCTGCGTCAAGCGGTGTTTGTTCCCATCGAAAACACGATCTTCTCTGTCCTCAAAATCGTGCTGCTTGTCGGGTTGGCGACCAGCTTTGCCAATACAGGCATCTTCATCTCGTGGACGGCTGCCGTCGCGGTGATCATCATTCCCGTAAATATCTTGATCTTCCGCCGCCTGCTGCCGCGCTACCTGAAAAACGCCGTCACCCGCTCTGAACCGATTCCATTACGGCAAATTTCCCGCTATATCGCCGGGAATTATGCCGCCGCCCTGTTTGCCAGCATGTCGAGCGCCCTGCTTCCCATCGTCATCATGCAGATTGCCGGAGCAGAGGCGAACGCGCACTTCTATTTAGCATGGATCATCGCCGGATCGCTGCAAATCATCACCGCGAATATGGCGACTTCGCTCACGGTCGAAGCCGCGCACGATCAAGAAAACGTCGCGCATTATCAGCGCCGCGCCCTGCTTGGCATCGCCCGCCTGTTGATCCCGCTCTCTGTGTTCTTGATCATCGCCGCCCCTGTGATCTTGCGGTTTGTTGGCGAGTCTTACGGTGAAGAAGGCACGATCCTATTGCAGCTTTTGGCGGTCGCCGCGCTGCCGAATATCTACAACATGGTGCAGGTTGCGCTGGCACGTATCAACAACCGCATGAAAACCGTGATCGCTATCTACGGAGTCAATGCAGGTTTAGTCCTCGGTTTGAGCGCGGTGTTTCTCGAACGATTCGGTATTACTGGCGTCGGGCTGGCATGGGTGATCAGTCAAACGGGGATCGCGGTGGCGCTGTTCGCCATCTCCAGACGGCTTGTTCGTAAATCAGCGTTTGTGGGAGAGGAAGCATCCTGATGAGTGACCTCAAACTCGATACCTTCGTATGCGTTCACAGCCGCGATGTCGGCTACCTGCTCGAACTGGTCTTGCAGTCGTATCAGGTCAACTTTCAACCGAAAGCGCGGCTGATCCTGATCACCAACGATGCGCCGCACCTGCAAGCCTTCATCGACCGGACGGGCGTTGTCTCCAATGCCGTCGTCACATCCGATTCCGATTGGCTCTCGTCGCGTGAGATGGAACTTCCCGGTTGGTATCGCCAGCAGTTGATCAAACTGCGCGCGTATCGCTTCTGCGAAACCGAAAACTTCTGCAATCTCGGCGCGGATACGATCCTGCTCCAGCCGATCGGCATCAACGACTTGATCAGCGGCGGATTCCCGATCCTGTACTACACCCGTCACCGCCTCCCCGATCCGCATGTGCGTTTCGAGCGTGAGCGGATCAAGCACATCGCGCGTATTTTGCGCGTCGAACCCGTCAACGCGCTGCGCTATGTCGATTTCATCAACGATCTGTTCACCTTCAACCGTGACGCGCTGATGCACTTGAACACCTATCTAGCAGAGCTTTACGGAAGTGAACCCTACGTAGAGCTGCTATCCGGCATGGATGACTCAACAACGCCGCGTAATCGTTTTGGTGAGTGGACGCTGTATTCTGTGTTCTTGCTTGACTACCTGCAAAAGCCCGTTACACTCCAGAATACGCGCCCAACCTTTCTCCATCAGGTTCATAGCAAGTTGGGGCTGCGTCTTTTCCCCTTCAATACCAAAGTCGCGCATTTTGTGGGGAAAGACTTCGATGTCGATTACATCCGACAGCAAATCGCCCTCCACGCACCAAAACTCACCACCACCCTGTAATCGCAGCTCGTTTTCGGACACCCTCTCGTCTTAGGAGAGGCGTCCCCCTGTTCGCAGTTCAAAAAGGTTCCTATCGTGCATTTCCACAAATTGGTGATTGGGCTGATGCTTTTCGCTGCCCTGCTCTTTACCCTGCCCGCCGCCATTTCCGGACAAGCCCCGATCGTCCCGCAAGGGCATCCGGGAGAAGTCTATTACGCCGCTGCTCCGGCGGCAGTCACACTTGATGGCAGTCTTTCGGAGTGGGCGCAAATACCGTTTGCGTCCGTCACAACCGGACCGAATATGAGCGGTCAGCCGATCTCGGCACAGTTTGCCGCCGCCGCCGATGCTGATTGGCTGTATGTCGCCGTTCTCGTCAGCGATACATCGCTCATCACCGGGCGGCATGATGTCGCCTACTGGAATGAGGATTCGGTCGAGATTTACCTGAATACCAATCAGAATCGGGGCATGACCAGCTATACCCAAGCCGTCGCCCAGATCACGATTCCGGCGGCGAACATCGGCAGATCACTCGATCAAACCATGTTCGCGGGCTTGAATTATGAACAAATCGGCACACGGGCGATCGTCGTCAGCACCGAATCGGGTTACGCAATCGAAGCGGCGATTCCGCTCCGCAATGTGTTCTGGAACATCAACACCAGCACGAACAGCACCATCGGGTTTCAAATTCAGGTCAACAGCGCCAGTTCACAAGACCGCGATTACAAGCTGAGTTGGTCGAATGATGATCAATCTGCTGATGCCTCGCATTACAATCCGAGCGTATTCGGCGAATTGACGTTCGTCAGACCGAATTCGTCGCCTATCCCCAATAATCCACAAAATCCGTTCCCAACACTGCCGCCTGTCGCGACCCCGCTTCCCCCAACGCCACCCCCGCCCGCGCAGTCAGGCGGATTCCGTGTAGCAGGATCGACCATCTACGATCCGCAGGGGAATGTCTTTGTGGCGCGCGGCGTGAATGTCAACGGCTATAACTGGGTATGGGATCGCCCGACGGTATGGGACGCATCAAGCATTGACGACTGCTGGAATTTCAACCTCGTGCGTGTGAACTCGTTCCTGTTCACCGGGCAGGTTCCGTGGCAGCAGTTCACGAGCAATAACAACCTCGATGAGATCGTCAACACGTTCACCAGCCGGGGGATCGTCGTGGTATTCGAAGCGCATGATCGCATCGGCAGTTACTATCAAGGCGGCGATCTCGATGTGCTCGTGAACTGGTTCACCGACTTGGCGAACCGCTACCGCAATAACCCGTATGTCTGGTTTGATGTGATGAACGAACCGGGCGGACGTAACGGCATCGATACCGATCAATGGCTCAATATGCACGGGCGCGTCATCGAAGCCATTCGTGGCACAGGCGCGAACAATATCATCATCGTCGAAGGCGCATACGGCGGTCAGGATACGCCAAACGACAGCGCGATTCTGCGCCTCGGTCAGCAGCTCCTGAATTACAACGGTCGCCA